>NZ_JAJNAN010000024.1:0-45337 GCF_022227565.1 Ectothiorhodospira sp. 9100 | reverse complement strand
TTATAGCCGATGAAATGATCTATATATTAAGGATTTGGCACAACAAAGAGAATGAAAGGAATTTATAACAAGGCGCTTCACACGGACAAATTATTCGCTGCGCTCGTTATTGGCTGGTGAGTGCAGCGATCGCCTGTGCCCCAGCATGGCCGATCCACACATACGCCAGTGCCCCGGGGATCATGCAGACCAGCGTGGCCGCTACGTAGCGCAGCAAGGGGATTCGGGTCAGGTCGAGCGCGTAGTTGAACAGATTGAAAGGGAGCAGCGGGACCAAGCGGGTGAAGGCCACGAAGCGCCACGGCGGCCAGGAGCTGCGCGACCAGACAAAGCAGTTTGCACAGCATCCAGAGCTGGGCCGCAAAGGGCGGCCGGGCTTTGCTACACTTGGCCACCGATTGCCACTGACCCGATATGCGTCGACGCCCGTGAATACCGAGACCGCATCATCCAATGGGGGCCTGCGAGGCCGGCTGATCCACTATGCCCTACTCATGCGGCTTCATCGCCCTGTGGGCACGTTGCTGCTGCTGTGGCCCACGCTCTGGGCCCTGTGGATTGCCGCCGAGGGGACTCCCGATCTACTGGTGCTGTTCGTCTTCGTGGCGGGCGTGGCCCTGATGCGGGCCGCCGGCTGCGCCATGAATGACTTCGCCGATCGACATATCGATGGGCGTGTCACCCGCACCCGGGATCGCCCCCTGGCTACGGGGCAGATCAGCCCCACTGAGGCCGTGGGGGTGGCGGTGGTGCTCTCCATCATCGCCTTTGGCCTGGTGTTGTTGATGAACCCACTGACCATTGCCCTGTCCGTGGTGGCAGTGCTGCTGGCGGGCACCTATCCCTTCATGAAGCGATTCCATCACCTGCCTCAGGTACACCTGGGCGCGGCCTTCGGCTGGGCCGTGCCCATGGCCTTCGCTGCCCAGACCGACGCCTTCCCTCCCCCCCTGGCCTGGCTGCTTTTTCTGGCCACCATCCTGTGGGCCACCGCCTACGACACCATGTACGCCATGGTGGATCGGCCCGATGATCTCAAGATCGGCGTGAAATCCAGCGCCATCCTGTTCGGGGAGTCGGATCGGAGCATCATCGGCCTGCTCCAGTTGCTGGTACTGGTAGCCCTGGTGCTGGTGGGCAGGCAGGCGGAACTGGGCATGATCTTCACCCTGAGCCTGGTGGCGGCGGCTGGCCTGGCCATCTACCAGCAGTATCTGATCCATGACCGCGACCCCAAGGGGTGTTTCAAGGCCTTTTTGAACAACAACTGGTTCGGGGCAGTGGTGTTTGCCGGGATTGCCCTGGATTACCTGGTTCGATCTACCCTTTAGCGGGCTCTGGCACTCGCGCCAGCACCCAGACATCCACCCGACGCACGCCGCGGGCCTTCAGCAGCCCAGCCAGTTCATTCAGGGTGGAGCCGGTGGTCATGACGTCATCCACCAGGGCCACATGAGCCGGCGCAAACCCCTCAGCCACCTGGAAGGCGCCACGCAGATTGCGTTGGCGATGGTTGGCGGTGAGCTTCTGCTGGGGCGGCGTGGCCCGGGCCCGACGCACCGCAAGGATCTCCAGCGGGCAGTTCAGGACGCGGCTGAGCGGGCGCGCCAGTTCCAGCGCCTGGTTGAAGCCCCGCTCCCGTAGCCGATGAGCATGCAGCGGCACGGGGATCACACAATCAGGGCGTGTCACCCGGGGCCCCAGTTCCCGGGCCATGAGTTCGCCCAGCAGCCGTCCCTGGTTAAGACGGCCTTGGAACTTGAAGCGCCCCACCAGATCATCCACCGGCCAGACGTAGGTGAGGGCCGCCCAGGTGCGATCAAAGGCGGGGGGATGGCTCAGACAATGGCCGCACAGGTGGCTTGCATCACCCATCAGGGGCAGCCCGCAACGGGGGCATGGGCCGCTCGGGCGCGGCAATTCCGCGGCACACGGCCCGCAAAGATCCATCCCCTCGTGCCCAGGGGCCCCGCACAACAGGCACACGGGCGGGTAGATTCGCTCGATCCAGGCAGCGCCCAGGCGCCGCGCACCGGCCATCAGTCGATTCACTTCCCTGTCACCTCGCTATGGGTTGAGGTATATTCTCGGTTTGCCCGTTACCGACGTACCCCTTGGGGTGCCAGCGACTGAACGGGCTGGCCGTCGTCCTTAGGTGTTCAAGTATGTCCCAGCCCGCCGCCACCCGTCATGTATCAGCGCGTGCCTGTGCCGGATCGGCCAAGCTGTTCAACTATGGCACCATCATTGCCGTCACCGTGGCCGGTGTGCCCCTGTTCCTGGTGACCGGTGAGGTGGGCGTGGCCACCATCATCGCGGCCATCATGGGGATTGTGCCCCTGGTGCTGTGGTTCGGTGGCTCCATGCTGGTATATGCCCTGAATCGGCACCACCCGGATGAGCGGGTGGGGTATTACACCCAGCAGGCGGCTTATCGCTACTACGCCTTCATGGGAGCGCTGATTGTCATCGGCACCTTCTTCCCGCCCGAGATCTTCTATTTCCGGATCTACTGGCTGGTGGCCGCACTCATCATCATTCCCTGGTCGATCCGCGACATCATCCGGATCAACCGGGAGCATTGGCAAGACGTCGAGATTCCCAAGGAGCCTGACCATGGCTGAAACCCGTCACGACTGGACGGTGGACGAGATCCTCACCCTGCTGGATCGTCCCTTCAATGACCTGCTGTTCGAGGCCCATACTCTTCACCGGGCCCATTTCGATCCCAACCAGGTGCAGGTGAGCCGCCTGCTCTCCATCAAGACCGGCGCCTGTTCCGAGGACTGTGGCTATTGCTCCCAGAGCGCCCACAACGACGCCGATGTGGAGCGTGAGCGACTGCTGCCGGTGGAAGAGGTGCTGGCCGAGGCTCGCAAGGCCAAGGACGAGGGGGCCACACGCTTCTGCATGGGGGCCGCCTGGCGCAACCCCACGGACAAGAACCTGGAGCGGGTGATCGAGATGGTGCGGGGCGTGCGGGAGATGGGCCTGGAGACCTGCATGACCCTGGGCATGCTCACCGAGATGCAGGCCAAACGCCTCAAGGACTCCGGCCTGGACTACTACAATCACAATCTGGATACCTCTCCGGAGTATTACGGCGAGGTGATCACCACCCGCACCTATCAGGATCGCCTGGATACCCTGACCCATGTGCGTGAGGCCGGGATCAACGTCTGTTCCGGCGGCATCCTGGGTATGGGCGAGTCCCGTCGCGATCGGGCCAGCCTGCTGCAGCAACTGGCCAACCTGCCGCGCCATCCGGAATCCGTGCCCATCAATAATCTGGTGCCGGTGGAGGGCACCCCCATGGCCAACGCCGAGCCGGTGGATCCGCTGGAGTTCGTGCGGGTGGTGGCCGTGGCCCGGATCGTCATGCCCACCTCCCATGTGCGCCTGTCCGCCGGCCGCAGCGAGATGAGTGACGAGATGCAGGCCCTGTGCTTCTTTGCCGGCGCCAACTCCATCTTTTACGGCGAGAAACTGCTCACCACCGCCAATGCCACGGAAAACCACGACCAGCAGCTCTTCCGTCGTCTGGGTGTGAACACCCTGGAGATGGAGCACAAGGCGGGCGACGAAACCCAGGTCGCGTGACCCGGGATCTCAAGGTACCTCTGCAGGCCCTGCGCAGCGAGCACCGGTACCGGTCGCGGCGCATCCTGGAGGGGCCCCAGCAGCCGGAGCAGAGGATCGACGGCCGGTCGGTGCTGGCCTTTTGCAGTAACGATTACCTGGGCCTGGCCAACCATCCACAGGTGATTCAGGCCCTCCGGCGGGGGGCCGATACCTATGGCGTGGGCGCCGGCGCGGCTCACCTGGTGAATGGCCATACCCGGGCTCATCATGCCCTGGAAGATGAGCTGGCCGCCTTTACCGGCCGGGATCGGGCGTTGCTCTTTTCCACCGGCTACATGGCCAATCTGGGCGTGGCCCAGGCCCTGCTGCGCCGGAGTGATCGATTGTTCGAGGACCGCCTGAACCACGCCTCGCTGATTGACGCCGCCATGGTCAGTGGTGCCCGGCTCAGCCGCTATCATCATGCCGATGCCGGGGATCTGGCCCGCCGTCTGGGCAAGGCTGCCAGGGAGGGGGATCGCGAGACCCTCATCAGTACCGATGCGGTATTCTCCATGGATGGCAACCTGGCGCCGCTGGAGACCCTGGCCTCGCTGGCCGATACCCATGGCTGCTGGCTGATGGCCGACGATGCCCATGGTATCGGTGTACTGGGCCAGCAGGGGTCAGGCACCCTGGAATATCTGGGGCTCACCCAGGCCCAGGTGCCCATCCTCATGGGCACCCTGGGCAAGGCGCTGGGTACATCGGGTGCCTTCGTGGCCGGCCCTGATGATCTGATCGAAACCCTGATCCAGTCAGCACGCACCTATATCTATACCACCGCCATGCCCGCCGCCGTGGCCGAGGCTACCCGAGCCTCGCTGCGCATCGTGCAGCAAGAACCCGAACGCCGGCGTCATTTGCGGGCCCTGGTGGAGCATTTTCGTGATGGGGTAGGGCAGTTGGGCCTTGAACTCATGGAGAGCACCACGCCCATTCAACCCATCGTGGTCGGGGCCTCGGAGAAGGCCCTGCAGTGGAGCGATGCCCTGCTTCAACAGGGGTTGCTGGTGCCGGCCATTCGTCCCCCCACCGTTCCTCAGGGCCGCGCACGGCTGCGTGTCACCCTCAGCGCGACGCATTCCAGAACCCAGGTGGACCGCCTGTTGCAGGCCCTGGCAGGGCTGGTTGGCACCGCCTGAAACATCGTGGGTCGGGGCATTGCAAGGGCCCAAGACCCGATATCCCTCAAAAAACCCT
Organism: Ectothiorhodospira sp. 9100; assembly: GCF_022227565.1. Taxonomy (NCBI): domain Bacteria; kingdom Pseudomonadati; phylum Pseudomonadota; class Gammaproteobacteria; order Chromatiales; family Ectothiorhodospiraceae; genus Ectothiorhodospira; species Ectothiorhodospira sp. 9100. The sequence continues at coordinate 40,513 of NZ_JAJNAN010000024.1, read as the reverse complement.
ATTAATTGGCTTGTAATACCTCCTCCACGGCCTACAAAATCGGGCGACTGTGCTTTCTTTTTTCTGGCCGGTCAGATTTTGTTACCGGGAAGCGGCCCGTAGCCCGAATACAACCGGACCCTTGCCCGGATTTCAATTCAATCCGACGGAGGGATGTTGCTATGGCGGAAGTATTGATCATGCTGGTGTTCGCCGGAGCGGCGATCGTGTTCTACACGCAGTATCGTGCCCGGGTGGATCTACCACCGCCCAATTCCGGTGCCTATGAGCGGGAAGATAAGCTGTTTTCCCCCAAGGAAGTTGAAGTTCTCAAGGCCCTTGAGGAGAGCTTTGCCAACGATCACCGTATCTATCCCAGTCTCCTGGCCAGCGAAGTCATCGCGGTCAAGCCCACACCCGATCAGCCCCTGAAACAAACGGCCCAGAAGCGCATCGATGATGAAACCTTCGACTTTGTGCTTTGCAAGAAGGACAGCTTTGATGTGGTGTGCGCGATTCGTTGTCGCAGTGCTCAGCGTAAGGGTTTGGTGCACGACCCGGACGACTTCCTGGAAGAGGTTTGTGCCCACATCGAACTGCCCCTGGGGGTGATCCGCATCGATCAGCCGATTACGGCCGCCAAGGCAAAAACAGCGGTGGAAGAGGCCATCAAGGCCGTGGCCGACCGGGCCGAGGAAGCCAAGGCGCGCAAGGCCCGGGCTGAGGAGCAGAGAAAGAAGGCCGCCGAGGAGAAAAAGGCTGCCCAGGCTAAAAAGGCTGCCGCGAAGTCCGGCCCCGCTGGTCGCCCGGTACCCTCCAAAGCAGCTGCGCCTTCAACTGCCAAGCCCGAAAGCAAACCCGAGCCCAAGTCAGAGCCCAAGCCTGAAACCAAACCAGAGGTAAAGGCTGAAGCCAAGCCGCCAGAGACTCCGGCAGGGCAGGGTGCTGCCGCGGCCCCGGCCGGTGAACCGGCCAAAACGGCCGGCAAGACCGATGAGCCTGCCAAGCCCCGGAGTGGCCCGGTGAGCTCGCCCAGCAGCAGTTCCTGAGGGCCAACCTTCATGACCCGCGGACGCCCCCGGCGTCCCGGGTTCTTCCCGGGGGCCGTCATCGATCCATAGCAAGCCCCTGAAACACCTTGACGATTCGTGTATACTGTGCGCGACTTCAAGAAATTATCGGCCACTCAGGGCGTGGACTAGCCGAACGTATCCGATCCCATCAAGGGACCACGCCCGGCAGCCCGCGTACCATCCTGCACTGACGATCCGGGGTTGCGGCCTCACCGGTGATCACCGGCTGGGTTCCCGCCAATCTGCATCAACGGAAGCAGCCCGAATAACGTCTCGGCCCTGGCTGTCTGGTCGACACACCGATTCACTTCATCATAAGCCCCGGGAATGGACTGCAATTCCCCATTCCCATGCGTGCGAGGTACAACCATGTCCAATAAAGAAGATCTCATCGAAATGGAAGGCACCGTCACTGACGTGATGCCCGATCAGCGTTTCAAGGTGGAACTGGACAATGGCGTCCATGTTCAGGCCTACGCCTCCGGCAAGATGCGTCGCTACCGCATCCGCGTGGTCAGCGGCGACAAGGTCAAGCTGGAAATGTCCCCCTACGACCTCACCAAGGGTCGCATCAGCTACCGTTACAAGCATTGATTGATCGGCGCTGCGGTCGCGAGCGCTGACGCGCCCCGCCGCTTTGCCCGCGCTGAGTTCCCCCCATCACAGGGGGGACCCAGGACTTCATTCCAGCTCTTCATCCCCCAGCCGCGTCTGGATCCGCACAGTGGACTCCAGGGTGCGGTGTACCGGGCAGCGATCGGCAATCTGGAGCAGCCGCCTGCGCTGGTCGTCCGTGAGATCCCCATCCAGGGTGATTTCCCGCTCGAACTGGTCCCTCTGAGCAGGCCTGCCGCCGTCCTCGTTCTCCTCTTCCACCTTGCGATGCCGCAGGCGCACCGAGACGTGCTCCAAAGCCAGTTCCTTGCGCTGCGCATACATGCGTAGCGTCATGCTCGTGCAGGCACCCAGGCCCGCCATGAGGAACTCATAGGGGGCCGGGCCCTGATCCTTTCCGCCCGTGGACTCGGGTTCGTCTGCTGTGATCCGGTGGGGGCCGATCTCGACGGTCTGTGCGTAGGGACCCACACCGTTTTCCGCCACCAGCACGCCGCGCTCGTGATCCCCTGATTCCTCCCGTTCCGGTGGGTCCAGAAAGCGCTCGGCCCAGGCACTGAGCAGGGCCGCCACGTAGTTGGAATCCGCGGGGCGGGAGAGCATGTGGTCCACGTTATCCAGGGACACGAAGCTCTTGGGGTGCTTCGCAGCCCGGTAGATCTGTGCGGCGTGATCGATGGACACGATCTTGTCCTGAGGGGAATGAAAGATCATCAGGGGCCGACGCAGTTTTGCCACCTGATCCAGCACCTTGTGGTTGTCCAGATCCTCCAGGAACTGCCGCTGAATCCGGAACCGCTGGCCCGCCAGATTGACCTCGGATTCCCCTTGCTCCCGAATGGTCTCCAGGTTGTCATCGCCGAATAGATGGGTCACGTGGACCACGTCGCTGGGGGCGTTGATGGTGGCCACGGCGCGCACCTCGGGCACATCCTCCGCCATGGCCAGCACGGCCGCTCCGCCCAGGCTGTGACCAATGAGCAATTGCGGCGCCTGGTATTCCCGGCGCAGGTAGTCGGCCGCCCGGCGCAGGTCTTCCAGATTGGAACTGAAATTGGTGTTGGCAAAGTCGCCCTGGCTGTTGCCCAGCCCGGTGAAATCGAATCGCAGCAGGGCGATGCCGTGGGCCCGCAGTGCGGAACTCAGGCGCACCGCTGCAAGGATGTCCTTGGTACAACTGAAGCAGTGGGCGAACAGGGCATAGGCCCGGGGAGGGCCCTCGGGCATATCCAGGCGGGCGGAGAGTTCGGTGCCCTGGGAGCCGGGAAAGCGTATGCGGGGGTTGTGTGCTGTCATGGTTGTTATCTCCGGTGAGGTTGGCAGCGGTGCCATTGGGCGGGCAACAGGCCCGGATAGGAAGGCGCAGCAGCGCGCAGGCGTTCCTTTTTGTTGTTGTCCTCACTCATGTATCGAATCGCCCTTGAGTCCCCATAGCAGCCACCCCCCCAGCCCTACGATCACCGCCAGTGATCCCAGGTAGGCATGCCAGCCCAGCCCGTGATAGAGGTACCCTGGCAGAAACGAACCGGTGGCACCTCCCGCGTAGTAAAAGGCAATGTACAACCCATTGACCACCCCCCGCTGCTCATGATTTCCCCGATTGAGTACGCCGGGGGCCAGCGAGTGGATCAGGAACATGCCGGCACAGAGCACGAACATGCCCAAGAACATTACCCAAACCGCGCTGCCGGTGAAGAACAACAGGGCGGCCAGGAATACCACCGTGCCCAGGATCATGGTGTTCACCGTGCCACCAATGTAGTCCGACAGACGCAGCGAGAACAGGGAGGTGACCACACCCATGAGGTAACCGGCGTACATCAGGGCGATACCCGTCTCATTCAGGCCCGTGCCCAGTTCCACCAGACGGAACGGCAGGAAGTTCAGCAGGGAAGCAAAGGCTCCGAAGGCGCAGAAGACCACCAGGTAAAGGCGCAGATAGGTGGGTTCGCGCAGGACCTTCATGATGGCGCCCAGCTCCAGCCGCTGAAAATTGGCTGGCGGGTCGTTGCGCAGTCGCTGCAGCAGCAGCGCACACAGGGTAATGGCGCCGGCCAGGCACAGGAATGACCAGCGCCAGCCCAGGTGGGTGGAGATCAGCCCGGAGGTCATACGGCCTAAAAAACCCCCCATGACGCTGCCGGCGATGTACAGGGCCATGACGCGTGCCACCTGGCCCGGCGGGGCGCTGGCACCCAGGTAAGTCATCAGCGAGGTGAGCATGGCCGGGATGATCAGCCCCTGTGTCAGGCGCAACACCAGCAGCCACTCAAAACTGGTGACGAAGAAGGCCAGGGCCTGGGTGGCGGCCAGCAGCCAGGTGGCCGTGATCAGCAGGCGTCGAGCCGAAAAGCGTTGTAGCAGGAAACCATAGGCAATGGGTGCGATTGCCAGGGGCAGCAGTGCCACGGTGATCAGGAGCGATACTCGGGCCTCGCTCACCACGAAGGCATCGGCAAGCACCGGCAGCAGTGGCTGCGGGGCATACAGGGTGGAAAAGACCAGGATCGCGCAATACAGCACGATGGCAAGATGACGGGCAGGCAATGCGAATTCCCCGAAGCGATGCCCGGTTGCCGGGCGGGAGACAGGAAGGGTTGAAGGGCCAGCAAGCGGTCATTCGAGCGACCATGATACCCGAACTGACTCGGCTTGATCTGACGCTCGCGTCGATGTCCCCGGGTCTCCTCACGCAAGTGGCTTGCATGTCTTCGTGGCTATGCGACACTCATAGCAAGTCAATCCATCCATTCGCGGTGCGGCGCCCCTTCCTGCGTGCGCCGTGCGGGAGATCATGAATGAAACTCGAAAAGATCCTTTACGCCACCGATTTGTCTCCGGGTGCCGATGACGCCGGGCGCCGTGCCCTGCAACTGGCTCGGGACCACGGTGCCAACCTGCGGGTCATCAACGTGGTGAATGCGCCGGTGGTCAATGATGAAATCATGCGGCGCCTGCGCGGCAGCCCCGGTGACATGATGGCTGACCTGGCCGAAGCCACCGAAATGGCCATGCGCGACCGGATGCAAGCATTGGGGGCCTCGGATGAGGACGATATTGATTACCACTGCATTCAGGGGCAGGGTCACAAGCAGATCCTGGCGGAGGCCCGCACCTACGGAGCTGACCTCATGGTCGTGGGTTCTCATGGGGAGCGCACTCTGCAGGATGTCCTGCTGGGTACCACCACACAGAACCTGGTACACCACACGGATCGCCCCATTCTGGTGGTAAAGCGCCCGGTTGATGGCCCATACGAACGGGTGGTGGTGCCTGTGGATTTCTCCAAGCGCACCCGTTCTGCCCTGGAGCTGGGTGCATCACTTGCGCCTGGTCAGAAGATCCATGCCGTGCACGCCCACAACCTGGATGCCCTGGATAATGTTCTGCGTAACCGGGTGGATCGTGGTGAGGTGGACCGGATCAAATCCGAGGTGAGCGCAGAGCGCCAACAGGAACTGGACGCCTTTCTGGTCAGTTGTGATGTGAGTCCAGAGCAGGTGGAAAGTCACCTGCGCATGGGGTATGCCCCGGATGTGCTGGATCGTGCGGTGCTGGAATGGCAGGCGCAACTGGTGGTTATGGGCACCCACGGCCGCAATCGACTGCAGGATGCCTTGCTAGGGGGCGTGGCCCGGCGGGTGGTGCATCAGGTGAAGGATGCCGATGTGCTGCTGGTCAGGGCCTGACGTCCACCCTCACCCCAACCCCTCTCCCGCCAGCGGGAGAGGGGCTCAAGGTTCGAATCCTCAATCCGTCCCTGTCCTCAATATCTCCCCCGCTGCATCCGCCCCATCCCGGAACTGCAGCGCCGCCAGCCGGGCATACAGCCCCCCGGCTGCCACCAATTCGTCGTGGGTTCCCACCGCCACGATCTCCCCCTGATCCATGACCACGATTCGATCCGCCTTGCGCACGGTGGCCAGGCGATGGGCGATGATCAGGGTGGTGCGACCCTCCATCAACCGCTCCAGGGCCTCCTGCACCAGGCGTTCGCTTTCCGCATCCAGGGCGCTGGTGGCCTCGTCCAGTAGCAAAAGGGCCGGGTCGCGCAGAATGGCCCGGGCAATGGCGATGCGCTGACGCTGACCACCGGAGAGGCGTACCCCACGCTCGCCCAGATGGCTGTCAAACCCCTCCGGCAATTGATCCAGAAATTCACTGGCATGGGCGGCGTCAGCGGCGGCGCGGATCTGTTCCTGGGTAACTTCCTCCATGCCAAAGGCAATGTTTTCCCAGGCGTTGGCGCCGAAGATCACTGCATCCTGTGGCACCAGGGCCATGCGCTGACGCAGGGCTGGGGGGGCCGCCTCGCGCACATCCACGCCGTCAAAAAGGATTCGGCCCGATTCCGGGTCATAAAACCGTAATAGCAATTGCAGCACCGTGGATTTTCCCGCGCCGGAGGGCCCCACCAGGGCCACCTTCTCGCCCGGCTCCAGGGTGAGGGTGATGCCTGCCAGGGCAGGGGGTTCGGGCCTCGAGGGATAGCGGAACACCACCTGATCCAGAACCACCTGGCCCCGGGGTGGCTGTGGCAGCGCCTTGGGGTTGGGCGGTGGCTTGATGGTGGGTTCGGTGTCCAGCAGTTCCATGAGTCTTTCGGCGGCGCCGGCCGCGCGCAGCAGCTCACCAATGACCTCGCTCAGCGCGCCCACGGCGCCGGCCACCAGCACGGCGTAAAAGACAAAGGCCGCCAGTTGGCCATTGGTCATGCGCCCGGCCAGCACATCGTGCCCCCCCACCCACAGGACCAGGCTGATGGCGGTGAAGACCAGCAGCATGACCACCGCGCTGAGCAGGGCGCTGACCCGGGTGCGGCGGATGGCGGCATCGAAGGCCCGCTCCACCTGTCGACCGTAACGTACGGCATCCACTGCCTCATGACAGAAGGCCTGTACCGTGCGGATGCCGTATAGGGTCTCATCAATATAGGCGCCGATATCGGCCACCCGGTCCTGCGTCTGGCGCGATAGCTGACGTACGTGGCGCCCCAGTATCCAGATGGGGATGAATACCAGCGGCACCCCCATCATCACCCACAGGGTGAGTTTCGGGCTGGTAATGAACAGCATCACCAGGCCGCCGGCAAACAGCAAGGCATTGCGCATGGCAATGGCCAGTGTGGACCCCACCACCACCTGTACCAGGGAGGTGTCGGTGGTCAGGCGGGAGATCACCTCGCCGGTTCGGGTCATTTCGAAAAAGGCCGGGTCCAGGCGCAGCACCTTGGCGAACACGGCCCGCCGCAGGTCCGCCACCACCCGTTCGCCGATCCAGGTGACCAGGTACAGCCTGATGGCCACCGCTACGGCCATGACCAGCACAACCGTCAACAACAGTATCAACGCCAGGTTGAGGGCAGCGGCATTGCCGGCGGTGAGCCCCCGGTCGATCACCAGGCGCAGCACGGCCCCAAAGGCCAGTACCGCACCTGAGCCCATCACCAGGGCCGTGATGGCGGCCAGTACGCGCCATCGATGAGGTCGCACAAAGTCCAGCAGCCGACCCAGAACCCGCACATTCAGGCTGGTGGGGCGGTCGGAAAGTTCGTTAGAGGCATGTTCAGACACGGGATGATGATTCCTGCAGTGGCGTGAAACGGGTTCATGTTAACGCAGCCGCGCCTTTCATGGGCCACCGTGGGAGCGGCCCTCGGCTGCGAAAGTTCCACCTGCGCCTTCCACCTGCAGCCCCACACATTGGTCACGTCCCCGCGACTTGGTATGGTTTCATAGTCATCCTTCCTCCAAGGAGCCATCATTGTTCGATTGGCAGGCCCTCGCGGCCAGCGCCACCGCCTTGGGTGTATTCGGTTTTGCCGTGTACAGCGCCGGTCATGCGGTGATCTACAAACGCGACACCCGAGCGGTCATCGCCTGGGTGGGGCTGATCATGCTGCTGCCACTGCTGGGCTCCATCTTCTATTGGTTACTGGGCGTGAACCGTATCGCGCGCCAGGCACGCGCCCTTCGGCCTGACGCGCTGCACCGTGAGTCGGCTCCCATGAACGGCGCCATGCTGGTGCCCGAACGCTGGCAACGCCTGGCCAGGGCCGGTGATGCCCTCAGCCCCTTCAACCTGATGGCCGGCAACCACCTGCAGGCCCTGGTCAACGGTGAACAGGCCTACCCCGCCATGCTCAGTGCCATCCATGAGGCCGGTGCCAGCGTTTGCCTTTCCACCTATATCTTCGATCATGATCGGGTAGGCCTCGAATTTATCGAGGCCCTGGCGGCGGCGGCCTCCCGGGGGGTGGCTGTGCGTGTGCTCATTGATGGCGTGGGTGCTCGCTACAGCCGTCGCAGCGTGGTGCGGGAACTGCGTTCACGCGGGGTGCCGGCGCAGTTGTTCCTGCCCATGCATCTGCCGCGCAGCCTGGCGGCGTTCAATCTGCGCAACCATCGCAAACTCTTGATCGTGGACGGCACCGTCGGGTTCACCGGCGGCATGAATATCCGTGAGGGACATCGACGTCGTGCCCCTTACCCCTATGCCATCCAGGACATCCAGTTCCAGTTGCATGGCCCTGCAGTGGTGCAGATGCAGACCATCTTCAACGAAGACTGGCATTTTGCCTGTGGTGAGCACCTGGCCGGCGAGGCCTTCTTTCCTGCCCTGGAGCCTGCGGGCGAGGCCCTGGTCCGAGGCGTGGTGGATGGTCCCGATGAACACCGGGATCCGCTGCGCCAGTTGATGCATACGGCCCTGGCCGAAGCCCAGGAGCGCGTGGCGGTGATCACGCCGTATTTTCTGCCCGATGATGTGCTCATCTCGGCGCTCAATGCCGCCGCATTGCGCGGGGTGCGTGTGGATATCCTGCTCCCCTCCCGCAACAACCAGATGCTGGTGCACTGGGCTTCCCAGGCCCTGCATTGGCAGTTGCTGGAGCGGGGATGCCATATTTGGTTCACGCCGCCCCCCTTTGACCACACCAAGCTCCTGCTGGTGGACAGCCACTGGCTGCTGGTGGGCTCGGCTAACTGGGATCCGCGCAGTCTGCGATTGAACTTCGAGTTCGACGTGGAGTGTTACGACGTCGGGTTGGGCAGGCGACTGGCCGCCTGGGTGGACCAGCGCCTGGCCGATGCACGGCCTTTGACCCTGCGTGAGGCGGATCAACGCTCCTTGCCCATTCGACTGCGGGATGGCACGGCACGCCTGCTGACGCCTTATCTTTGATCAGGCAGGAACTCTCCGTGAAAGCCAAACGGCAGATGGAAGGGGAGGGTGGCTCGGGCCTGCTCCTCAAGGGTATGAGCATCCAGTACCAGCAGGCTGCTGGTGCTGGTGGCTGCCTCCAGGATCACGCTCAGCAGCACGCCATCGTCCTCATCGCTGGCCCCCGGCCGAGGCACGAACACCGGCTCACCGGGGTAGCAATCGGCCTCGTTCCAGATCAGATGGGTACCCTGGCGCACATCCACCTTGACCAGTTCGTCGGTGAGCGCACCGGGTACATGGTTGCCCGTGCCGTAGACATGGCGATAGTCTCGCCCGCTGCAGCGCTTCGCGTGAATACGCGGCAGCTCCAGGCCGCGCGCTGCGAGCCGGTTGCGAGTGGCCTTGCCCCGCTGTCTGTCCAGCGTGAAGCGCCACGCCTCTCCGCAGGCCGGCTCCTGCCAGCCTCGGCGCAGCGGCTCCAGATAGAGTCGGCGGATCACATCGTGGTCGGGATAGGCAGCCAGGTCCACCTGGAGTTGACCGGCCTCATCCTCGAAGGCATTGATATGGTGAAAGGCAAAGCAGGGCTCGCCCACGCAGGTGCCCAGGTGCGTGCCGCGGCGCTTGTCAAAGACCTGGAACCGGGTGCCCCGGTCCGGTTCCCAGCGGAAATTCTCGATGAAGGGCCGCCCCGTGAGTTGCATGTCCAGGGGGCGGATCACCAGAGGGAATTCGCTCAGGATCAGATGGTTTTCGGTCACCGCAAAGCTGTGCATGTAGGCCGGCGTCTTCACCGGCAGGCGCGCAATGATGCGGCGCTGGCGACTGCCCGCGGCGATGCGGTACAGCAGGTACTCGCTGGTCAGCGCGAACTGTATCCCGAAGCCATAAAGATCGCCGCTGTGGCCGTCCGTCATCGGATGGGCCGTGCTCATGTGCAGCGTGGTGTTGTCCGTGAAAGGCAGCACGCCCCGGGTCTCCAGGGTGTGCGCATCGAAGGCCACGGGGACGGGCGTTTCGGTGAGGCACACGGCATGGCCCGCCAGGTGGGCGATGTTCACATTGGCGTTGTCGGTGAGGTTGGGGCGGAACATGCCCCGCAGGCGCTTGAGCAGGGGGCGGTTGGTGTCGGTGGCAAACCCGGAGCCTTCGATGCGGCCGCTGCGCCGGGCCTGCTCCAGGGTGCGGGTGACCAGGTGTCGGTTACGAAACCCCACGCGACCCTCCCGCAGGGTGAATGCCTGCAGCATGGCCAGGCCATCGAACCAGTGTCGGCAGCGATAACCGCCCACCTCGAACAGGCCCGGACCATTGCGCAGCAGGACCCCCTCAAGCCAGTGGGGCAGTTGCCCACGCAATGGCAGGGACTCCTGTTCCAGTTCCCGTGCCTGAGAGGTCAGGCCCAGGTGATAGCCAACCGTTGCCGTCATATCAGCCCTCGCTCCGCGAACGATACCAGTTCATCGCCGACGATGATGTGATCCAGCACGCGCACATCCACCAGCCCCAGAGCGTCGCGCAGACGCTCCGTGATGCTCTGGTCGGCGCGGGAGGGCTCGGCAATGCCCGAGGGATGATTGTGGGCCAGAATCAGAGCCGCTGCATTGTGATGCAGGGCCCGGCGCACCACCTCCCGAGGGTGGACGCTGGCCCCGTCAATGGTGCCACGAAACAGCTCCTCAAAGGCCAGCACCCGGTGACGGTTGTCCAGGAACACGCAGGCAAAGACCTCGAAGGGGTAGTCCCTGAGCCTTGCTGCCAGGTAACGACGGGTGTGCTCCGGGCTGGTGATGGCATCGCCCCGCTTGAGGCTCTCGGACAGGTGACGGCGGCCCATCTCCAGCACCGCCTGTAGCTGGGCGTACTTGGCCTCGCCCAGGCCCCGGGCGCTGCAGAAGTCCTTGATGTCCGCCTGCAGCAGCGGTCTGAGTCCGCCAAAGCGACTGAGTAGATCCCGGGCCAGATCCACGGCAGTAAACCCGGTCACGCCGGTGCGCAAAAAGATGGCCAGCAATTCCGCATCGGACAGGGCCTCGGGCCCCTGGGCCAGGAGTTTTTCACGGGGCCGCTCACTGGCGGGCCAGTCGGTGATTCGCATGGTTCAACCTCCTTGTCTGTCGTCTCTTTCGATGATGAAAGACACGCTCCAAGCCCCTCTCCCCAGTGGGGAGAGGGGGTGGGGCGAGGACCGGCACAGTGCCTGTCTCGCCCCCTCATCCCCGGCCCTTCTCCCCCGAGGGGAGAAGGGAGTGTCTGTTGCTGCATCTGGTTCCTTTACGTTAAACCCAGTCCCGTCACTGGACAATGCTCCGATGAAGGGGGCGTTCCCGGGCCGCCTGCAGCAGGGCGGCAGCGCGATAGGCCCCGTGCACGAACTTGCTATAGGGGATCATCATGAAGAACCCCAGCACCGTGCCCAGATGCAGGGCCAGCAGCAGGCCCATGGCCGGGGTCTCCCGCAGGGCCATGAGGACGAGGCCCGTGGCGGCGGTGGCAAACAGCAGCGCCAGCAGGGCGTAGTCGGCAGGCAGGGTCTCGCTGGCGGTGGGTTCGGGGTCGGCCCCCCGTTTCACCCACACCAGGCCCGCCGCACCCACGATCATCCCAAGGCCGCCCACGGTACCCAGCAGGTTGGGCAGGCTGAAGAAGGGGTAGGGGGCCTGCCACTCGAGGAAGTGGTGATAGCCCGCGGCCACGGTGGTGGCGGCCAGGCAGAGCATAAAGCCGTAGAACAGGGCGTGATGGAAGCGTCGCCGGGCCTGACTGGAACGCTGATCGTGATCGTTGCAGCCCCCACCACCGCCTCCCAGATTGCGCAGGGTGAACAGGTCCCGGGCGGCCGCGGGCAGGGCGCGCCATACCGGAATGGTTGGTGGCCCCTGGGTGCTGATGTCCCGCCAGTAGCGCATCACGCTCACCATCACCGCCAGCATGGAGAAGCCTAAGGTAAGGGTTGCCACCGCACTCATCACCCCCCAGGGGATGACCCGATAGAACGCCCCCTCGGCCTGGTGGGTGGCGAACAGGGTGTCGAAGGGGACCAGCATCAGGGTGAGCAGGGGGATGAGCAGCGTGGCCCCCAGACTGACCAGCGTGGTGGCCAATCCACTGCGGGCCAGCAGTGCGGCCAGAGGGCGGGGCCAGGCGTAACGCTGGTAGCTCTGTGTGCGGCGACGGGCCAGGGTGGCGGGCACGTTGATGGCGAACGCATGGGGCGGCGCATACTGGCAGGCATACCAGCAGGCGCGGCAGTTGTGGCAGAGGTTGGCCAGGTAATCCAGATCGGCGCGAGTGAGATCAGGCCGGCGTTCCGAGGCGGGGAAGACGTCGCACAGACCGGTGCAGAAACCGCACACGTTGCACAGCTGCATCACCCGGCGGGGTTCGGCGTCTGTCTCTGGTTCGGGGTGTTTGTCGGAGTGGGTCAGCGACTCCATCTCTGCTGCTATCCCAAATTGGCCGCGGCAAACTCCCAGTTCACCAGCTTGTCCAGAACCGCCTTTACGTAGTCTCCGCGGCGGTTCCGACTGTCCAGGTAGTAGGCATGTTCCCATACATCGATGGTCAAGAGCGGTTTCATCCCCTCTGTCAGCGGGGTATCCGCATTGGCCGTGTTCGTGACAGCGAGGCGACCGTTGTCTTCAACCAGCCATGCCCAGCCGCTACCGAACTGCGTGGTCGCCGCGGTTGCCAGCGCATCCTTGCAGGCCTCAACGGAACCGAACGATTGCTCCATCCTCTCTTTAAGTTCGGTTGGCGGCTCTCCTCCACCCGCTGGGGATAAGCTGTTCCAGTAGAACGTGTGATTCCAGGCCTGGGCGGCATTGTTGAAAATGGCCGTCTTGTCGGGCTGACCTGCAGTCGTCAGGATGATCTCTTCAAGTGATTGATCGGCCATGCTTGTTCCGGCCACAAGCTTGCCGAGGTTGGCCACGTAGCCTGCATGATGCTTGCCGTAGTGATAGCTCATTGTCCGTGCGGAAATAACCGGGGCCAACGCCCCTTCATCGTAAGGCAAGGGTGGCAGACCCAGTGGTGAGCGAGTGGTCGGTGATTTTGTAGCCATTGACGGGGAGGCGTTTGCCACAGTCGGCAAGAAACCTGCGATACCCAGGGCAACCGAGTGTGCGAGAAAACTGCGTCGATTGATATTGATCATCGTTATCCACCCTTTCATCAGCACGCGGCTAGCGTGCCTGCTCAGGCTAGCTTGAATGGCCCCTTCTCTCAAGGTCATTCCTGCGACGGGCGGGTTGAAGGCTCAAGGCCAATGTTGCATATCAACAGGATCTATGATCCCGTATCAGATCCGAACCTCTGATGGAGGAGTTGCACAATGGTAGAGGGCTCGCCACCCCCGACGAGGTTAAGTTCACCCTCCAGAACCGCGGGCCTGAGTACGGCGTTCGTGGCACTGGCGGCGCTATGCTGGGGCATCTCGGGTGGGATCGGCGGGATTCTCACGGACCAGAACTGGGATCCGATTGTGGTGTCCTTCTACCGGGGTGCTATCGGGCTGTTGTTTGTTCTGGTCTGGCTGGCGGTGCGTCCGCGCGGCAGCGGATTGGCAAATCCCCGATTATGGGTCTGGTCGGCAATTGCTGGTGTGGGTGTGGCTGGCAACTTCGCATTCTATTTCATCAGCATTGCCGAGGGCAGTGTCGCGGTTGCGGCGACCCTGATGTACTGTGCACCGGTTTTTGTCTACCTTGTGTCCTTTGCACTGAAGCTTGAAAGGCCCACCCTGATCAAGTGGGCAGCGATCGCGATGGTCATGATGGGCATCGTGTTGCTTACAGGTGTTTATAAAGTAGGCGCGGGTGAAGTGACCCTGATCGCCGCAGGCGCCGGACTGCTCTCCGGGCTGTCCTATGCAATATTCATCTTTGGCTTCAAATACGCGGCACCGCATGGCAGCCCACAGGCGATTCTTGTGATCGCCTTCACGGTGCTTGCCATCTTGCTTTTCTTGCTGGGCGATGCCGAGCAGACCGCGGCAGTGCTGCAAACACCCAGTTGGCCACTGTTTGTGGTATTGGGTGTGCTTGGCGCTGGATTATCTTTCATTTTCTATATTGTGGGTCTTAACCATACTGTGCCAGCTGTGGCGTCCATCGTGGCGATGGTGGAGCCGGTCACCGCCTCGCTATTCGGCGTTGTGCTTTTAAATGAAACCCTGGGCGCTCTACAGGTTTTTGGCATGGTACTGATCCTGTTAACGGTCACCGCCCTGAGCGTGCATTCAAGAGCGGATTAAGAAAAGGAAAAGCGGAAAAGGGGACAGATTTATTTTTCCCTTGTTTTGGGAAAAACAAGGGAAAAATAAATCTGTCCCCTTTTCCGCGAAACCCGTATCGACAAGTGGAGATTCATGATTCGAGGCGTTATCTACGACAGGTTGATCCTTAAACTCACCTCGCGCTGGTATGCCGAGGTGCTGGAGCGGATGCCCGACGGTGCGGTGCTGCTGGATGTGGGCATTGGCACGGCGGGGGCACTGATGGCCAACGCCGGGCGGTTGAGGGACAAGGCGCTGCACGTGGTGGGCATCGACATTGATGCCGACTATGTGGATCGTGCCCGGCAGCGGCTGCGGGGGTCGTCGGTGGAGGATCGGGTCCAGGTGCGACTCGAATCGGTCCATGAACATCGGGGCGGGCCCTACGACGCCGTGTACTTTTCCGCCAGCTTCATGCTTCTGCCCCACCCGGAACAGGTCCTGCGGCGTTGCTGCGACCTGCTGAACCCCGGCGGGCGCATCTTCTTCACCCAGACCATCCAGGAACGCCGCTCACGCTGGATGGAAACCTTCAAGCCGTGGCTCCGGCGGCTGACCAGCATCGATTTCGGACGGGTCACCTACCGGGAAGACCTGGAGGCGCAGATCCGCGGCGCCGGACTGGCGGTTGAAACGTTCACGGTACTGTCCCGGCACGGCCATCGGGCCTCCTGCCTCATCATCGCCCGGCCCACAGCCCGTTCCGAGCCGGCCGCTCGGGAATCTCATGCTTGAAGCGGAAGAAGCCTTGGGTGGCATGCGGCCAGGCTACCTCAACCGTGCCGCCGTGCCCCCCGCGATGCGGCCGAAGACGGCGCCGATGGTCAGCGCGGCCCCAGCCACATAGCCGGTGCCCAGGATCGCCGGCGACATGACCATGCCAGCGGCCAGCAGCGTCTGGCAGGTGGGGCCCTGGCTTCGGCGGATGCGTCCCTGGTTGTCCACGCTCAGGCCATGGCCGGTGAAGGTCACGCCGGGGGCCATGGTGTGGGCGAAGTAGGGCGGCTGGGTCAGGGGCAGGGCGCAGCGGCTCTTGGGGGGCTCCAGTCCCTGGGTGTGGTGTGTCTCGGGATCATCGCCACCGGGAACCAGCGCCTGATGATAGCGTTCGACGGTGTTCACCAGGTTTTGCGGCGGTACGCCCAGCTGCATGGCCAGGGCTTCCAGCGTGTCGGCCACGACCGGCGCATAAATGGATGTGGGGGCCCGGGCATGACCCGGCGCATCCAGGATGAGATGGGCCCGGGCATCGGGGCGCTCGGCCACCCAGCGGCCCCAGGCCGAGTAGCGCCTGGGGGAGATGATCTCGCCCTCGTCCCGAAAGCGATGTCCATCGGTATCCACCACCAGCCCCCAGGGCATGCCGTCCACCCGGGTGACGATGCCGCCGTCCGCATCCGGTGACCGGGCATTCACCGCCACCAGATGGCAGGCCCCGGGCTGACCGCTGGGGGCCGCCCCCTGGCGCAGCAGTGACAGCAGCAGCTCACCCCGTACATGCGGACTGCCACGGATGATGAAGCCCCGGGCCGCATCGCCACGGACGGCGGCCAGGGCCTCCCGGTCGGCCTGGTAGCCGCCGCTGCAGATGATGATGCGGCGGGCGCGTAGCGTCAGTGGTCGACCATGGTGATGGGCCTGGATCTCATGCAGATCCCGGTCTTCCAGGACGAGATCGTCCACCCGCGTATCCTGGAGGATATCCACACCCAGGGTCTGGGCACGGGCGAACAGGGCATTGATCATGTTGCGCCCCCCCCCCAGGAAAAAGGCCGTCTTGCGCGACCAGGGCAGAGTGCCGTGCGCCGGAAGTTCGAAGTGCACCCCCTGGGCCTGCATCCATTCGGGTAATTCCAGCGAGCCCTCGGCCAAGGTGCGCGTGAGGCCTTCATCGCAATGACCCTGGCTCGTCTGGCGCAGGTCCTCGACGAACTTTTCCACGGTATAGCGACCGGGAAAAAGGGGCGAGGGTTCATTGTGGGCAATGCGCAGATTGCGCGAGTGGCGGGAGTTGCCGCCCCGCTGATAGGCTGGCGCACGGTCCACCAGTTGCACCGTGGCCCCGTGCTCACGCGCAGAGATGGCTGCGCACAGGGCCGCCAGGCCACCGCCAATCACGAGGACGTCATGGGTGTGTGAGGGCATTGTGGAGGTCGTTAACTCTCATGCATCAAGGTGGTGAGGCACCCCAGATGATGAAAGATACGTTACGAGCCCCCTCTCCCCTCGGGGGAGAAGGGAGTGTCCATCGCTGAGTCTTTTTTCTTTCACGTTTAAGGGGGGCGTGATCGATATCCGTGGAAGGTTAATGGACGTGTTGTACATCATATGGGGGCTGGGGGCGAGGGCCCGCCGGCGCCGGCCTCGCACTCGGTCATCTCTCGGTCGTTCAGGAACCCCGGACGTTCCTGAACGAGAACGTGTCGGTGCCGGGCATGCTCGGTTGGTCAGCCTGTGTCTTGCACATGTCTGGTTCGGCGACTATATATGGCATATGTTCAGCATATGCTGTGAGGTGCTACAAATGCGTACCGTGTCCATTTTCAAGAACGGCAAGAATCAGGCAGTTCGCCTGCCCGCCGACATGGCCTATGATGGCATTGGCGAGCTGGAAATCACGAAGGAGGGTGATGTGATCACGCTTCGCCCCGCCCGGCCTTCCTGGTCGTCTCTGCCTGATCTGCCAAAGGCTGACGGCGACTTCCTGAAAGATCGGCCCACTGTCGTTGGCGATGAGGGCAGGTTCCATCTGTGACGACCTACATGCTCGATACCTGTATCTGCTCGTTCATCATGCGAGAGCACCCGGCCTCGGTGATCCAGCGGTTGGCCGATGAAGTTGAGGCGGGGAACCGGATCGTTGTATCTGCCGTGACTTACGCAGAGATGCGTTACGGGCAGATCGGCAGGAAGGCATCAGCCAGGCACAGGATGCTGGTGGATGAATTTGTGAAGCGACTCGATGCTGTGCTGGCCTGGGATCAGCGGGCAGTGGACGCCACAGTGGAAGTGATGCGCGAACTGAGCAAGTCAGGTACGCCCATCGGGCCGAACGATACGGCGATAGCAGGGCACGCGATTTCGTCTGCCTGCACGCTGGTCACTAACAACCTGCGCGAATTTGGTCGTGTTCCGGGCCTGGTTCACGAAGACTGGTGCGATTGAGGCAAGGGTGCTGACTGGAATTAACTCGGCCCCAAGCGTCCAGGGCAATCCGAGCGTGAAGATCCAGATGGAGGCAAACCACATGCGCGCATGTCTGCCCCGATACGCCTGGTATGAGTCAGGATCAGGTGCGAGGTGGTGGTGGCCGAGAGACAAGGCGCTGTTATCATGTGAGGCATACCCAAAGCCAGATGCCTTCAGGTCGTTCCTGGGGCCACTTGGCAGCCGTCCCTCCCCAACCCAGCAGACCCATGACCGAAAAGACCATCACCAAGACCGAGATCCTCAATAACGTTTACACCGCACAGGACCACGAGCAATTGATGGAGGCCTACAAGGCCTGGGCGAGCGATTACGACAGCGATCTGGTGGATCGCTTTGGGTACATTGCCCACATCAGCAGTGCCAGGGCGATTGACCAGGCCTTGGGTGGCCGGCATGACGCGTTGATCCTGGATGCTGGCAGTGGCACAGGCCTTGTTGGCCAGGAGTTGGCAAAGCTTGGTTACCGGACCCTGGACGCCCTGGACTATTCCCAGGACATGCTCGATCAGGCACAGAGCAAGGGCATTTATCGTTCCCTGATGCAGGCGGACATGAAACAGCCGCTGCCCATCGCCAACACCACCTACGACGCGGTGGTGTGCACGGGGACCTTCACCTATGGCCACGTGACCGGGGAAGCCTTTGCCGAGTTGATCCGGGTGACCCGGCCGGGTGGCGTGATCGTCTTCACGGTGCGCGAAGGTGCCTACGAGGAATACGGTTACCGGGCTGCCATGCTGGAACTGGAAATGCGGGGTGCATGGGAATTGTTGAGTTTTCACGACACTCCGTACCAGCTGGAGGAAGGCAATACCTGCAAGCTCTGCACTTACCGGGTGCCCGAGTCATGAGTCGCCATGTCGAACACTGAACCGGAACGCGTTCAGGCAACTCACATCCTGCCGCCCTGGCCCCTACACAGATTCGTCTGGATTTGGCTGCCGGGCGCAATCGACCCCTCTTAAGAGTGTTGGGGCAACAGCCGCCAGGCCACCGCCAATCACGAGGACGTCATGGGTGTGTGAGGGCATTGCGGGCCAAGAGATCAGGGATCTCACGCTTAAAGCGGAAGAAACCGTGGGTGGCATGCGGCCAGGCCAGGTGATCCCATTCGCGGCGTAATGGGATGAGCTGGATTCCATCGACCACCAACGCCGCAGCCACACGCTCGAGCGCATCGGCCATCGGCCCCACAGGCGCCTCCGGGGTGGCGATTACCCGAACGTTGGCCCGGTCGCAGGCCTCGCGCAGGTTATGGGCATCCAGGTGGGGCAATACGCTTGCCGGTTGTTGTAGGGCGTTGCTAGCCCGCTGCGCGGCATCCTCTGCCAGCGCCGCGAACCAGTGGGCGGTCGCCACCCCGAAGGGCCACGGGTCATCGGGATGACCCTGCCGGGCGACGGCGATCCCGCCCACATCGATTCCAGCGGGTAATGCCTCATGACCGCCCAGATCGTCGCCATGGAGCAATAGCAGCACCCGCTGCCCAGAGGGCAGTGTTCGCGGTGCTGGCAGAGGCGTGGGCGGTGGGGGGGATTCCTCCCGGATCGGGTGGGTCTCGGTGGCCAGGTTGTCGGGCCGGAAGCGATTGTCGGTATAACGGGCGATGTTGTCGGCACGGGCCAGGTAGGTCTTGCCCGGCGTCTGGATGCCGGCGACCCATCGCCACCCCAGGGTGTTGGACGCCGGATCGGCATCGCGCAGATGGCGCAGAAAGAAATCGGCCCCGAGCGTCCAGGGCAATTTGAGCGTGAAGATCCAGATGGAGGCGAACCACATGCGCGCATGGTTGTGCAGGTATCCGGTCTGGACCAGTTCGCAAGCCCAGTCATCGAAGCCCTTCACACCGCTACGACCTTCCTGGGCCGCGGTGACCGCCGACCGCAGTCCCGTATCCTGTTCCAGGCGCGCCCGATCCGCCGCGAGTTCCCGCAGGAACGCCCGCCAGACCTGCGGACGCATCTGCAGCCAGCCCTTCCAGTAGGTGCGCCAGAACACCTCCTGGATGAACTTCTCGGCCGCCTCCGGCGTATGCTGGTTCAGCACGGCCTGGACCACCTGCCGTTCACTCAGAACCCGATGCCGGATATATGGCGAGAGCATCGAGACATTGTCCCGCCGCCCCGGCCCGGCATCCCGATTGCGCTCCGCTGCATAGCGTCGTCCCGCGCCTGGCACAAACGCCTGAAGGCGTTGGAGAGCGGTGGCATGGTTCGCAGGGAAGAGGTCGCTGTCGCGCAGGGTTTCGTGATGGTCAGCCATGGGTGTGTGCGGGCATTGCGTGGGGCACCGGGGGCGGGGAAGCAATCCATTAGCCTCGCACCAGGGCTGGTTCAGCGCAACAGCGAATCCGGGAGGTGGCGAGCCTCGGCGGCACAAACTCCCCTGGAGGCGGTCTATCGGACGATGCCGTAGTACGCTGCATGATCATCCATGCATGATGTTGCCACACAACTCGTGCACTGCCGCAGGCCCATCACCCGCGATCAGCGGCGATACGTGCAAGGAGATCCACGATGTTCGCCCCGATACACCTGGTCTGGTTCAAACGTGATCTTCGCGTCGACGATCATGCCCCGCTCTGCCAGGCGGCACGGAACGGGCCCGTGTTGCCACTGTATATCGTGGAGCCCGGGTATTGGGATGAGCCGGATACCAGTCGCCGGCACTGGGATTTCATCCATGGCAGCCTGCGGGATCTTGACTGGGCCTTGCGCGAGCTTGGGCAACCGCTGATCGTACGTGAGGGCGAGGCCGAGGTGGTACTTGACCGGTTGTGCGAGGAACTTCCGATTGCCGCGGTCCATAGCCACCAGGAGACCGGTAACGGCTGGACCTTCAATCGGGATCGGGCAGTCGCTCGCCGACTGCGGGATCGAGGCATCCCCTGGCATGAGTATCGTCAGCATGGCGTGGTCCGCCCGCTCCGTAGCCGCGATGGTTGGGCGGCACAATGGGAACAGTTGATGGGCCAGCCAGCCGCCGCGCTCCTCCAATCGCTCACGCCCTGCCATGGGGTGGCGGGTGGCATCGAGACCTTGCCGGATTGCCCGGCGGGTGTGGCGGCGGATCCTCCCATATCGCTTCAGACGCCCGGGCTGGATGCCGGTCATACTGTCCTGCGGGACTTCCTTGAGGCGCGCGGCCAGCGGTATGCCGGCGGCATCAGCAGCCCGGAAAAGGCCTGGACAGCCAGTTCCCGGCTGAGCCCGCACCTGGCCTACGGCACGCTCTCGCTGCGTCGGGTATTGCAGGCCACCCGTGAGCGCAAGGCCCAGGTGGGTGAGATGCCCGCCGGGGATCGCCAACGCACGGCCTGGCAGCGCTCCCTGCGTCAGTTCGAGGAACGGCTGCATTGGCACTGCCACTTCATGCAGAAGCTGGAGGACCAGCCCTCCATCGAGTTCGCCAATCTGCACCGTGTCTGTGACGGTCTGCGCGAGGACGCGTTCGACGTGGAGCGCATGCGGCTCTGGCAGCAGGGCCTGACGGGTTATCCTCTGGTGGACGCCTGCATGCGTGCACTGCGCGACCATGGCTGGGTGAATTTCCGCATGCGCGCGATGGTGGTGGCCTTCGCCTCCTATCATCTCTGGTTGCACTGGCGGGAGCCGTCACTGCACCTGGCACGGGTCTTCACCGACTACGAGCCTGGCATTCACTACAGCCAGATGCAGATGCAATCCGGCACCACGGGCATCAACGCTCTGCGCATCTATAATCCGGTGAAGCAGTCGGTGGACCAGGACCCGGAGGGTCGTTTCATTCGCAAATGGGTGCCGGAACTGGCGCGGGTGTCGGGTGGCTGGATCCACCAGCCATGGCGGATGCCAGCTTTCCAGCAGCGTGAGTCGGGCTGTCGCATCGGCCACGACTATCCGGTGCCCGTCGTGGATTATGAACAGGCGGCGCGAGAGGCCCGCGCACGCTTCAAAGGGGTGCGTGGCAAGGCGGCATCGCGTCAGGAGAGTGCCGGCATCCAGCAGCGCCACGGCAGTCGTCGCCGTCCCTCTCCACGCACCACCACCCGCAGCCCGCCCAGTTCCAGGCAGCTCGATCTCTTCCCCGACACGGACCACTGAAAGAGGTCCGGACACCGCTTTCCGATGCGACCTGGTCTTGCCCCGCCCGGGTTAATATGCCCCTGTCAGCGAGGGCATGACTGTGCGGGGGGGCATGAAGCACCTGACCCGGTGCGCGGCACCCTTTGATCTGGCACCGTGGCAGCACTGAAGAGGCACCACAATGAGGAGGAAATATACGATGAACATCCATTCCACTGGCTTGATTGCTGCCCTGGTGATGGCCTTGACCCTGCCGATGGGTGCTCAGGCCGACTGGGCTGATCGCCTTCGCGGAGCCTTGCCGGGAGGTGACGCCGAAATGCCCGCATCGGGGCAGGTGGAGGGCCTGAGGGAGTTGCTCGGCAGCAGCAGTGATCACGCCGTATCCGCAGCTTCGCAAAGTGGCGGGTTCCTGGACAATCCTGGCATCAAGATCCCCTTGCCCGGGGTGCTGCAGGACGCACAGAGCCTGCTGAGTCGCCTGGGCCTGTCGCAGCAACTCGACGACCTGGAAGCGGCCATCAATGAAGCCGCGGAGCGGGCCGCGCCGGCCGCGCGCCCCATCCTGGCCGAGGCCATCCGGGATGTGCGCTTCGAGGATGTGCAACCCATCCTGGGGTCCTCCGATGGAGCCACTCGCCATCTGCAGGATCGACAGGGAGAGCGGGTCACTCAGGCCCTGCTCCCCGAGACCCGGCGCGCCCTGGAAGAGACTGGCGCCACCGAGGCGCTCTCCCGTCTCATCGACCGCGTCGGCAACCGCCTCCCGGGGATGAGCAGGCTGCGGGATTTCGACCTGGACGCTTACGTGAATGATAAAACCGTGGAGGGCCTGTTTGAACTCATGGCGGAACGCGAGGGCATGATCCGGGAGGACCCGGTGGGGCAGGGCGGTCAGATGCTCAGACAGCTGTTCGGGCGGTAAGCCGCGATGGAGGAATCTATGGTCAGCATCAAGATTCGCAATCTTGACGACGGCTTGAAGCGTCGCCTGCGCATCCGCTCTGCTGAGCACCGCCGGTTCGCAGCACTCGGCGGGGTAGATGCCGGATGATGACCCGCCACCGCAGGGGCCCTGCTATGTAGTCGGCGGGCGACACTGGCCATCGGGCACCTTTCGTCGGATCGTAGGTGCCACGGTCCTGATCGAGCGGCTACTGGAGCTCACAGCCTGAGTGAAACCCGGAAATTCCAGCCGGGGGCTTACAAAGTGTTTTACTTGTGCTAAGACTTGTAGCGAGGGTCCATCGGTACCGATTAAGCCCTAAATGATAGGCCCAAGGTTGAGCATTTCATCAAAACACAAAAGCTATTATAGAAAGAAAATAGATAGAGTAAAACTACTCACCGGAGACGACATTGTGGAAGTGCCTCTTGAAAGAGAAAACAACGAGTTCAGCATAAACTCTATAAAAAAAAGAGCTAGAAAAGCAGCTGAACGAGCCAAGAAAAATCAAAACGCCAAAGTAATAGGGAATTCGACTGTTATTGTTTATTACAACAAAAGCGAAAAAACCGCCATAAGAGAAAAGAAAAGCATACACGCTTTCTTACAGAAAAACTCCAAAGAATAATAATGGGAACTAACTGCAATTGATCGGTCTTCTTTTATTCCCGATTTTAGTATGTGGCTATCTATACATTACAGCTTGGCCTTCAGAAAGAATAAGGATCAGCCTGTACCATGGATGGTCTCTCTATATCCGGGCTGCCGCATATGGCATGATGATTGTGGCAGCAATATTCTTTCTGTTTGGCATTGCCCTTCCTAAGCTGGGCCTGTTAGTAGGAAATATGACTGGTTTTACCCCATTCCCAAATACCAATATTTTTTTATTTATATCTCAACTTATAGAAGAGAGTAATGTTCTTCACTTAGAAAAGTCTGAAAAGACAAAAGTCTCTCTAGATATAGCCTCGATCTCAATTACATCGATATCTATTTCATGGTTATTGGCGACGTTCATAAATAAAATTAGCAGTGGCAATAGCAATATTTCAAAAGCGATATCCAGAGCTATCCGCGTGGACGCGCTAACATTCAGCAGCATAGAAAGGCTATACGCCGCGAAGTCACCAATAGAATACCAGCTCCTTATGATTGCAAAACAGGCGGACAGCGATATAGCATACAACGAAGATATTGGAAAATTAAGGGGGAAAGTTTATCAGGCTATTCTTGACGGAAAGATTGATAGAAAAGACAGAAATAAAATGAAAGAAATCTTTAAAGTTCTTCAGTATAGAGAGCTAAACTACTCACTCATCACCCTTGAAAATGATAAATTCTATATCGGACTTCCAAAAATACTTCCTGAGCCAGATGAAGAGAGCATTACCTCAAGCTCAGTGCAAATTATACCCGTAATGTCCGGATACCGTGACGAGAAAAAGTTGCCGGTGTTCACCACTAAATATGACTTTGATCTTGGATCAACGTCTTCTCAAGACTGCATCTCATTTCCGCGAGACAAAATCGTAACGGTCTCAGGATTTAGCTTTGAAACGCACAACAGAATAAAGCAGATATCTCTTCAGTCTGAGTCCGTGAAAAATTCTCGCTAAATTTAATGATTAGCTATCAAAAATAATAAGGTAAATGATGCAATTGCTACCTCGGAGATGGGCCGGTTGTTGGGCGGGAACAGCTTCTTGAGCACTGCTTCCCGGCGTTCAGACGGCCCCTACGGTTGCTTGATGAAGGTGACCTCAAAGGCTTTACTGGAACGAAACTGCTGCAGTCTGTTGGCAAACGCGAAGGCATCATTCATCTCGTAGTGCTGAAAGATATCCAGACCCCTGTCCAGCGATATCTTCCAGCCATGGTCCGTTACGATATGGCGAGCGTGAATACTGCCGGTTTCGTCGAACTCCCAGGTGAATTCGATGCCCACGGTACGAGCGGATTCCTGGATCTTTTCAAAACTCTCGTCTTGCAGATCACCCTTGAACTCATCCCGGACCGTGACCAGGTGCACCGACACTTCATCCTCCCGAGCCTTGTTTTTCACCACGGCCTCAAGAAACTCCATGAAGTTACGGATCTGGTAGAAAAGTCGAATATATGGGTCTGTTACGGTGATCCTGCGGGCCCTGTCCAGATAGGGGCCAAACAAACCGTCGAATGATATACCCTTCTGATTTTCCTGGAAGGTCAGATGCTTTTCCTCCCGCACGGGCCTAGAGGTGCGTGAGGAAGCTGCCTCGATATCGTTCACATCCATGGATGGATTGGGTGCCATGTCCTCATCTTCACGGTCGGATACCGTCTGGTGGTAGTCACCCGGGTACTCCTGTTCCTCGAGTGTGGTGACCAGCGTTTCCTTGCCTTGCTCATTCTCATAGGCAAATCGTACGTTGACATAGGTGGTATCAATCCGTTGTAACTGATCCTTGACCCGTTTCCGACCCTCAATGGCGAACCGCAGCAGTTCTTCAATTTCTTCCCGGGTCGCTCCACCCTGAGGGAACAGGATCTTCATCAACCCGGAAAAGGTCTTCTGGATACCATCGCGGTCACGGGTCGAGATATCCGAAGAAAGGGTAAAGTGCTCCCGATACTGGTCAGAATAATCGTGGTTCCGCATCGAACGCAGGATTTCCGCGAGGTAGTCCACCACAAAGCCATAGCCATGGGAGAACATCTCGCCCCGGATGATGTCGACCTCCCATCCCGGGATATAATAATGGATGCGGTCCAGAAATGCAGAATCGTAGAACTTGTCCGCCAGCTCTTCGAAGAGGTCCGAGTGCCTCAGCATATAAGGGACGGTATGCCGTGTATTGCCAACAAACACCATGGAAGCCTCGGCACCCAGGGTTTCCACGCCCCGGGAAAAGGACTTGTTGGCCATGTAGTTCTTCATGATGTCGACCAGCGCCTTGTCGACCCGCTTTTGCTTACCGGCGAACTCGTCGAAGGCCACGCAATCCCAGTAGCCCACCAGCCCAATCTTTCCGCTGGAGTTATTCACGAAAAGCTTGGGTACGGTGACCTCACCACCGGATACCAGAATCCCATGGGGCGAGAACTCGGAGTAAACATGGGATTTGCCCGTCCCCTTGGGGCCCAGTTCAATCAGGTTATAGTTCCGTTCGCAGAACGGTATTAAACGGACCAATTGCGTTAGCTTGCTGCGCCGACCGAACATCTCCGGGTTAAAGCCGATGCTTTGTATCAGCAGGTCAATCCATTCGTCGGTACTGAATCGCTGCCGTGCAGCCACGTAGGCATCGAAGTCAAAGTGCGACAGCTGAATCGGCTTGAGGGCGGACAGGATCCATGGGCTCACGTTCTGGTCTTCAGAAAAGACATACTCGATGTCCGCAATGCACCAGACGCCACTGACCAATAGCTTGGGGTGGGCCTTCACGGTTCCTGAATCCACCAATACCTTCTTGATGCCCAGATTGGAAAACCGCGCCTCATAGGCATCCGTTTTCTCATTCAGGGCCACGCTGATCTTGTCGATAACCTTATAGCGCCCCTTCTCCTTGATATTGGACCGGACCAGGCCGGCCTCATTCCGGTGGACATAGTGCTTGGCCAGGATCTCCTTGACCGTTTCGATGCCAGTCTGAATCGTGGCCTCGTCATTGGTGGCGCAATACTGACCCAGCAGATACTCCAGCACATACGAGGGGACGATGGCATTACCCTTGACCGTCTTTACCAGATCCTTGCGCACAACCAGGCCGGGGAAGTGCTCGTTGATCTTTTGGTCAAGCATACTCATCAGCTACAACCCTCAGAAGTCGAAATCGCTGGTAAAGGAGCGCCGCATCAGGTACCTGAGTGACTTGTATTCCTTGTAGTGGGAGGTGCCGGCGTGCTGCTCTTCCAGCTTCAGGAAGACCTCCTGGCCATTGGCCTCATCCGCCTTGCGGCTGAGCACAAAACGCACCTGAAACTCCCGCTCGCGGGGATTCTCCGAGGTCAGATCAAACGACAGCTCGTGGCTATCCGAAATCAACTCCCCTGACTGGGTGTAAATCCCGGCCCGGAGGTGGCGAGGCTGCACCTTCTCCGTCACCGGCGTGGACTGATATACGGTGACGGCCAGTTGGCCAGAGGTGATCACCGAACTGGCCCCACGCAGGATATCCACCTCAACGGCGCTGACATCACTCTGGCGTTTTTTGTTGACCTTCAGCACCGGTATCACCACTTCCTGCAGACAGGCACCTCCATGCACGAAACGGCTACCGGAGCCCTTGAGGCGCAGCCGATTGATGGACCTGGGAATTTGCACCTCCATGTCTCCATCCAGCCCAAGTTGCTCAGACGAGAAGTGATGGAAGGCCGGAGAAGTGGACAGTCCCTTACCCAGCACGAAACGACGATCCCGATAGCGGACATCTTCGCCGGAAACGGCGTCACCCAGGAAATCGCTCTCATCCAGCTCATGGTCCTGGTAAATAAAGCCATGATCAGCGGTGATCAACAGGTTGTTGGCATTGGCCGCCGTGAGCTTCTTGATCAGACGAATGAGGTCGCCCAGGGTTTGTTCCGCGGCTTCAAAGGCCTGCCCCTCCGAGTGCATCTTGTCGCCGGTGTGATCGATGCGATTGTGGTAGATGTACAGCACATCATGACCCTTGAGCAGCTCCCGGCTCTCTTCCCGGTTGAGCTGCATGAAGTCTTCCGCCTTGACGGCCTGGCCCCGCCCATCCAGGGCGGCCTGCAGGATTTTGGTTCGGTTGGTCGTGCCCTGTGAGCTTTGGCCATCCACCAGTACCGTGCCGGTATCGTTGTCGGCGATCGCCAGCGACTTGTTGGGCAGCAGCGCCGCCATGCCGAGTTGGGTGTAGCTGGGCAGGGTTGAGAGTGCCGGTTCAAGCTCGGCGCTGTAGCGATCTTCCTGCCGGATAAGGCCCAGCAGCTCGTCGCCGATCTCGTAGCGCATGGCGTCGGAAATGATCACGCAGATCCGCTTGTCCTTGCGCAGGTACGGGCGCACCCAGTGCTCGAAAAAGGCCTTCTGCTGAACGACCGGATAGGCCTCCCAGCCGGGCGCGGCGTCCACGTGGATCTGAAAGGCATCACCCAGCTTGAGCAGGTAGTTGTTGGAGTACAGGTTCTCCACCCGCTCACTGAGTTCACCCATCAACGAGGCCTGGCCGGACATGCGCACATGGTAGGTGAACTTGCGGTAGAGCTGATCCAGCTGAAACCAGGTACGGCTGTATCGCTGAACGCCTTCGGTCAGGCTGTCCATGGTCAGGCTGGCCTCGCTCAGCATCTGGACAAAGCGGGCCGCAAACTCAATGGCTTCATACAGGTGGCGGAACTCGCCATACCAGTGGCCCTGACGCCGCTGACGCACCCAAAGTGCCACATCGCCGCTGGTGACCGTGCGCCCCACCACCGCCCGCACCAGATCACTGATGATCTTCTGGTCGATCAGCCGGAAGTAATCCAGCTCAACCAGATCCCGAAAGTCCCGCCTGCCCAGATCCTGCTCAATGCCCAGCACCTCGGCACATTCGGCGGATAGGGTTTCAAACCCTTTCTCAAACTGGCGGCTGTCCTTCCAGCGCTTGAGGAACACCAGGGCGTCGCCGGTCAGTTTGACCTCACCATCCGTACCCATGGCGTAGCAGGACTTGAACAGCTCGAGCGCGAAGTCCCGGAGGCTCGGTTCACTGGCCTCGTAGCCGTAGAAACGGGTCAGTTGCTCCCACAAAAAGCCATCCAGACCACAGCGTTCGATCAGCCGAACGCCTTCGTCGCGCCCTTCTGCCAGTTGCTGCAGCAGGGTTTCCACCACCGAGTCCATGCGGGGTTCGCTACCGGCACACACGGCCAGCATCTTCAGGCGCAACTGGCCGGCGGTGTCGTCCGGCTTCAGCAACTTCTTCAACGCCTCCTTGCGCCTGATCGCCTGGAAAAACTCCGTGTGAGCCTGCGCTACCTCGGCAAACTCCAGGCCCAGCTCCAGCTCGGACAGCCAGATAGCCACCTGGTCGGTCCTGAACTCGCCGTGGGCCAGTTGTACGTCCAGCAACCAGTTGTCCAGGTCCTCCGGTTTTGGACCCTCCTTGTACAGCAGGAACTTCTGTTCAGGTGACTCCCGCAGAACACGATATTTCAGACCATACTCATTGTTGGCGATCTCAAGCTTCTCCACGTCCGGGACGGAAACCGCCTCGAAGTCACTGCGCAACTCTTGCTTGGTGTCGTACCAGAACACGATGCGATGCTTATCGAAAAGCCTGCTCAGGGCCCGATTGATTTGCTGGCTCATTCCATACCCCCGAGCTTCTCCAGGCGCGACACCCATTCAGCAAAGTGTTTACAAGAGGCCCGCAGCGTATCGAGGCCGATATGAGCCGCAACCGAAACCCCCGATGTCACCTTGTCGTATTCCGGTATCTCCTTGAGAATCCGCTTCGATGGTGCCGTTTCCTGACCATCGTTGATGAGTTCGGGGTTTTTGGTGCCGACCATATTCACCAGATTGCCAATCGGCTGCTCGTGCTCCAGGTACTCCCAGTCCAGCTTGCTCGGGTCGGCAAGAATCAGGCTTTCAAATTCATGCAACTGGATATAAGGAATGAAGTGTGGCTTACCCAGGTCATTGCCAAAAGAGACTTCCAGCCGCTCTATCCTTTCATAAGGCGCCAGTGGCCTTGCCTCGTTAAATCCAGGAAAATCCGCTGGCAGGGCATATAAATCAAACATGCTGGTAAACCAGCATTCCGGATGGGCGTCTTCCTTCATCCAGGTTTCAATGTCGGCTTTTGCTTTCTGGTAGCTGATCAGGCCGCCACGGTATTCCATGGATGCCCGCTTGTCCTTGCTCGTTAGCACGCACCGCGCGTCGGTATAGACGCCAAAGCGCGCCAGATGGGGTGTCAGAACCTGGTCGATAAAGGCTTTCTCGGTCTGGCCTTCCGCTGTGACATGCAGTCGAATCACGGTTGCCCTCCCAGCACATTTTTCTCCCACAGCTCCGAGAGGCTGTATCGTTGCAGCCATTCGCCCAGAGCTTGCGACTCCAGGCGGTGGAAGGAGCTGGCACCGCTCTTTGAATCCCGTTCCACGATAACGATCTGCTCGGGCAGGAACTCATCCACCAGTCGTGTGGACTGGGTGGCAAGGACAATCTGCGTTTTCTGTGAAGCACGCTTGATCATGCCAGCCAATTCAAGCGTGGCGGCCGGATGAAGACCTAGCTCCGGCTCATCCAGGACGATGACCTTTGGTAGTAACGCGGGCGGCTGCAGGAGCAGCGTGGTCAGCGCCATGAAACGCAAGGATCCGTCTGAAATCTGATCCGGTCCAAAGAGATAATCCTGGCGGCAGGTATCAGTCCAGTTCAGTCTCACGAAACGGTCATTGCCAGGAAGCGTATCCAGTTCAAAGTCGTTGAACTGCGGCATGATCTTACGAATATGCCGGACTATCCTGTCGTAGTACGGACGATAGCTCTCCGACTCCTTCAGCATCTTGAGAAACGCTGCGAGGTTGCCTCCATCGCTGCGCAGGTAAGATACATCATCCACGTACACTCGATCCTTGACCCGAGCAGTATCCGATGTATCGTGGAATTGAAAGGTTTGTATGCCTCTGAGGAGGCCGGTCAGAACCCTGCTGGTGGGTCGTTCATCCTGCCCCAAACCCGCCTCGGGTCCACCACTGGGCAGAAAATATTCCTGTGGCCTGGGGTGATCGGCCTTGTGATAGCTCACCCGCTCACCACTCACGAACAGCCGATCCGGTAAACCGTAGGACAGCTTGACATCGTAGGTGTCAGTGGTGCTGTCATCTTCCAGTGTCACGCTGAAACTCAGCGATTCGGTCACCTTTGGGCCGTAGAAAAGCAACTGGCGGACACCCTGCCTGCCAACATACTGCTGTAGTGCGCCGGTGGTCATGAACCCCAGCAGCCGGAACAGTGAAATCAGGTTGCTTTTCCCGGATCCATTCGCCCCCAAAAGCACCGTGACATCGGTAAAGGCAATACGCGCAGCATCCTCGTTGCTGATGGATTTAAAGCCCTTGACGGCGATTTCCTTTAATTGCATGGGTAGCCCTCCTTCATGAGAGGCCAGGAATCTTTTTCAAGGCTTCGCCAAATTTCGGATAATTGGCCTTCACCCCGTCATCGAGATCGATCTCCACCTGCTCGGTGGCCAGCGGGTAGAGCACATCCCGCTCGTAGTCGTCCAGCTCGGCGAGGATCTTGTTGATCTTCTCGATCTCTTTCAGGGCTCTGGTCTTATCCCCCTGGGAGGTCCCGGCACTGATGCTGACAGCTTCCAGGTGGTCCTTTCGGGCCTTCAGCTTCTCATCCTTGAAATCGCGCAGATACTCCAGCACCGTGCCCACGGTATGGGGTTGGTAGCGGTGCATGTAGATCAGCGCATTGAATGAGCCCTTGGGTGATGAGAACAGCCAGTAGATGGGGCGCTTTTTGTAACGACGCACATGGTCGCTATAGAAGTCCCTCAGGAAGTATTTGCGGATATCCTTGCCCAGTGCCTGTTCCACAAAGGCCAGGTTTTCCTTGAAGTGCGCTTCACCAAAAGTGGTTCGCAGGAACTCACGGAAGCGGATATTGATATTGTCCGTGAACCACTCGCCCTCCATCATCGGGATCACGTTCTGGGCGTCCGGCATGAAGCTGGGTTCGGGGATCTGCTTGAGGTAGTCCTCGATGGTCTCGCCCTGGTTGGCCAGGATCAGTCCCGGCTCGTCCAGGGAGTAGCGGCCAAACATGCAGCCCACGGCGTAGGAGATCAGCTCGCGCATGGTGTCGGCCAGCAGCAGCGCCTCCAGCTCCTCCTCGCTCTTGTCGTTGCCGTAGCGGTAATGCGGGTTGCAGGTCAGGGTGATCTCGTTGAGCGGCACATCGGACGTCAGCTCATCCTGCAGGCCGTAGGCGTCGATGAAGATGCGGTTGTTTTCTTCCTCCAAGCATTGCATTTCCTGTGTTCTTTTGTGCCAGTGAGAACGGAACTTTTGGTACGTTCTGTATAAACTAGGCTGCCAGAAATCAGTATCCAGCAGGGGTAGATTAGAAAAATCCCACGAACTCTCATAGGAGTCCCAATCTCTGGCTGCAATATCGATCAGCGTTATGGAATCGACTTCCGGTAATGCCTCTAGGACAGGTAGTTTCTGGATTGCTCCCACTTCGTAACTCAAACTCTGGCTAGTAAATGAAAGAAGATAACTAGTAACTTTACTATTCAAAAAACCAATAGCATTGCGCAGATCAAGGTTAGATGTAGAAAACAATCCAGGCCCTTTATGGCCAAATATCTGGCCCGAGTTCTGCCAACGAAATGATGGCATACCGCTAGATATGAGTGACCATGCAATCATTTCCTTGAAGTAAAACTGCATGTTTTTTATAGTTCGAGTGACAGAGCCATACAGAGATTCCGCATGCTCTTTAACCTCTGAACCATCGTTTTCCCAATTAATAATAAATTCGTTATTTCCATACCATCGCCTTACGGCACCCCCTTTTACAAAAGGGATCCATTTCTTGAGTGCACGATCTTCTTTGTTATCTTCAGAAGTTGTTAATGCGCAATCGTTAATCGAAACTTCATGCCATAGCCGAAGAAACCGTTGATCATCACTCGTTGCAAGCCCTTGTCTAGGTGAGGAGATGTCACTCAAATACCTACCACTTGCAAAAAGAGTTACAGCACGCTGACTTACCCAGTAAGAGATTGGGTTGCCTGGAATCTTCTTGAAGTCCGCCGCAGAGGCTTGAAAGAGGAGGAGAGAGTTCTCAGTGGGTTGACTAGTATCGTCTGCCTGTCTGTTACTCATCCCCTCCCTCCGGTTTGCGCTCCTCAGTTGATATGTTGACTTGATGCCAATTACCCGCATTCGCCTTCAAATCCACCTCGCGCTCAGCTTTCTCGATGTCGCTATCCTGACTTAACCACACGGCCCAGAAATCAGGATCATACGATTTCGGCCGATGGTGCTCAGGAAGTTGATTCATCTGCACCAGTACCAATAACTCCGGTGCCCAGCCGAAGAGAGTGGCATGACGGGAGGGAAGCGAAGGAAAGCCCCCTAAACGATGTTTAGAAAGCATGACTTTCATCGAGCCGCCTGATACGGAACAACCATATGCATGAGGCTCTTCTCATTTGCAGTGATAGAGGCTGGTAGCTTAATTCTGTGGTGTGGCAAATCTCTCACAAAATCATGATGATCTGTCTGATAAAAATTTCTAAGAATGAACTCAATGAACCACCGAGGTGTTAACGGTGCTGATATTGGGATTCGACAGTTCTTCACATCACCCAATGTAAGGTGGCTTTTAGGATGAGTTCCATCAGCATGCACTCCATTTCGCGCATCAAAATCAAAACGCAGAGGAAATGGAATAATTCTTCGCTGGACAATCTCAAGAAACAGATCGTCTCGCATGTATGAATTCGGATCGTTTTGAAATGGAAGTAAGTTCGGCGATGGGTAAAATGAAAGTCGATGCTGTATTAACGCTTTATTTTTTATTCGATACATTAATTGAACAAGAGCACCATCGATGAGTTTCATGTTGTATGATCGCTTGTCAGCAAGTTCGCTGTAAATCTCAGCATATTCGATATTGTCTAGCGCAATGGAAATATGTTCCGCGCCACTAAAGGTCACGTCTGCTTGGTCTCTATATGATCGGACCGCAGAGAAATTTGCGTCATCGCAAATCCCTTTGCCGATCAACTCAGAAATCAGGCTATCAAGATCCTCTTTTACGCTTTTTGGATTCAGTGCTTTCATTCGCCGCCCCCAAGTAACTTTCGGAGCTTCTCGCGAGTCGCCTCATCGAGATCTTCAGGATGTAGCTCACCACTCTCTAGATCCCCCAAAAGGTCGGCAAGCTGGGTCCTTCTATGCTCAAGGCGTTTTCTTTCTTGCGGTGATAAGTCGCGGTGAACGATGCGCAATTTACTTAATAGACTGTCGTCAGGGTAGGTAAAATTTAGAACGAAGTCGTTTTGCTTAAGAGCCTCAAACTCGTCGATTAAGTTCTGCATCATGGGGCCATATCCTATGACACGAACCCAAGCTTTGCTTCGGGTGATGGCGGTGAAAAGTCGATTGCGAAGGTTGGCTAGACCTGGGCCGGAACCATTACAATCCTGGGCATTAATGACATATACCATGCCGCCCTCATTTCCTTTTGCACGGTATATTCCAGTGAATGTAACGGATGGCGTGTCAGTTCGGAAGAACACATCCGCATCGGTATCCACACCCGCCAAATGACTCTGAACGCCTGCTTCAAAAAGTCGTTGACGGATAGGGCCAATACGAACACGAGCGGTCCGAGGGTCCGGGTGAATCACGATGATGTCGTCGTGGCGGAGCTCATCTCTATGGAGATTGTGCTGAATCTGTTTAGAAAGCCATGCATTCTGCGCCGATTCATCTTCGAATTTAATGAATTGAACAAGATCATCAGTATCAGAATGCGCCTCCAGAAACCGCGGGCTCGTTTCTGTAGTGCGCTCCAATACAATATGCTGCCCTTTCGCCAGTTGGCCATCCTTAACCTTGTAGCCAATCTCTTCCCATAGCGCTGGGTAATCAAACATCTGAACTAGACCCGTCTCAGTGTCGTGCGGCGCATTCCGATATATACCGAATCCAAGGCCGTGAGCGGATACCAGAACCGGGCGCGAGTTTCGATAGCATTTTTGCAGGATTACATCTCGCCTTCGATCATCACCGAAGGTGACCAATGGCTGCCCGCGCTTATTATCTCCAAAAATAATCTCTGGCGGCGGAAGGGAAATTCCAGAAAGGTTCTGAAGCTCGTCATATGCATAGACCAACCGTTTTGGTGATTTTAACATAGCATAACAAAGCTTTAGAAAGCTTGGCGCAAAGTCTTGTGCTTCATCCACGAGAAACGCATCGTAGAGGTCCGCTTCATTCGAAGCATTTTCCAATGCTGCCTGGCAGGCACCATCGAAGGCGTGCTCGTTTCCTCCAAAGCGGCTGGATGCACTTCTAAAATCTAGGAATTCCGTTCCAGTCGCCCGACAATATTCGTAGTAAATTCCGTCTCTGGCATCTCCTCCCGGTGCACCCCATGCGTTGACAACTCGTATCTTCGTCCAATCCGGCTCTTCACCGCCTTGCTCAATACAAAAATTATTGATTAAGCGCCGGAACTGACCTTTGAGGGATCGGGTATGAAAAGTTACTGCAATCCGCCAGTCTGGGTGCTGTGTGTGTAAATAAGCGGCCTTGAGTGCCAAAACTATGGTCTTACCTGAGCCAGCCAGTCCCCGGATACGCTGAACACCATCTACCGTTTCGATGACTGCTTTGTTCTGACGATGATCGAGCGTCGCGATGGAATCCTCCAGCTGCTTCAGTTTCGCTCCACGCGAATCAGCCCGATTAATCTCACGCTTCGAACGGCTCTTCCGAATACTGCTGAGGCTTTCGATAGCCGACAGCGCCATCCGATATAGATCATTGTTGCTTTCAGGCCATTCGAGCGCATCCAATGCGTTAGCAAGGCCATGCTCATTGACAAGAGGGTATTCAGATGATGTAACTGACTCGACGTTGTCGATACCAGGCGCGAAGGAAATAACCGAAAGTGGTACCCGCAATTGGCGCCCTTTGACCAAGTCACGATGCAATTTCAATCGCGCCTCGATCTTGTTTGCCAAGTCATCCTGACGATCAGTGTATTCCCCGACCTCTGTTCCCTCGATCAGATCGAATAGCACTATGCCTTTGGAGGGACTCACCAGCGTGGCATCAATCGAGTACTTGCCATCAGGTGTTGCGATCAGTGGGTATCCAGTGAAGGCTTCTCCATCTAAATTGTGCAAAACCTCAAGGCTTCTTTCCAGCACGTCAGTCGTGACTGGTTTCTTATTTGCACCTCGCGTAATTGTCAATTTACCTGCCATAGTCGTCTCCTGATTCTCTATTGGCACACCACTTGAAGGGGATGAAAAGCTTGAGATATAAGCTGCTGGTCATGCAGGTTGACCCTGCGCAATAGTCTGCGCCATCATGGCCATCTTCTCGGCTTCCGAATTGCCATCGACCAGCCGGAGATAAGCCCCTCGATAGTGCGGTTTGTGCGCGTTTTCGAGTACAAAAGCTGTCGTTGAGACTACTTCCCCGCCGATGCTGTCAAAGGCTCGCGCCCCCAAGTGGGCCATCGACAAAATAGTGTGCTGATCGAGAATGCGGCCGCGCAAGGCCTCGAAGGAAGACAGAAACATCCAGCTCTGCATCGTGATCATGGCGACAGCACCGCCAATCATCGTCATATCCAGATTGCGCTCTATGAACATCGCAAACAGGTCGGACTTGCTCTTTGGGTAGTTCTCCTTGGCCCAGGCGCCAAGCCGTCCATTCATGCCCTTGCCACCCATATAGGGCGGGTTGGCGACGACCACGGCATAGCGCGGGCTCAAGGCTTCGGCCATACGCAGTACTTTCAGTACTTTGCTGTGCGTATCGGCCAGGAACAGATTGCTTCCTAGACCCTTGGTCTCCAGCTCGGCTAGCACGTCAGTCACGTTGGTAAGCTTGGGCGAGATCAGGGAGCCAAAGTTGTCAGCCTCCTCGAACTGTTGCAAGGTTTCACGTAAGCCCTGGGTGAACAAGTCGCGGCCCACGGCGCTCATGTACTCCTCCAGTTCATCCGGAGTGAAGCTAACTTTTTCCAACACACAGATGTTGGGATTGATACCTTTGTTTAAAAAACGCCGTTGACGCGCTCGGGCTTTCATGGTCAGAGCGAAGGCGGCCAGCTCGCCGGCCCGTTCATCCAGCTCAATACCGTAAAGGTTGTGCGTCAGAATCTTTTCGGGGATTTCGGACGGCTCGTAGCCTTCTTCTTCATAAATGGCGTAGAGCAGATCGAAAGCATAGGTCAGCATATGGCCGGAGCCGCAGGCTGGGTCGCAAACCCTGAGCTCTTCCGGGCTGTTGATTTTCAAGAAATCGGTTTCGGCTTCATCCGGAGGGATGTAATACTCAAGCTTACGGATCAGCCCTGAAGTTGGCCTGTTAAGCATCCACAAGCGGCCGAGCGAATTGTCCACCAGGTAGCGCACAATCCAGCGCGGCGTGAAAAGCTGCGTGGCGGCGGGGATATTGGCCGGTGTGATTTTCTGATTCTTCTTCAGTGCCTCGAAGACTTGATCCTTTTTTTCGGATATATAGAACTGGTACAACCAGCCAATTATCTCAACATCCTCACAGGCACCCGGCGTCATAGCCTCGCGGGTGTAGGCTAGAATAGAGTTGCCGGAGAGCAGGTCATCCGGCATGAGAAGCTCCGTGTAATCGTCAATGCGTTCGAAAAGGAACGGCATGGCGCTGTGCCAATGGTTACAGGCGGCTACCACCAACAGGCGATAGGCTTCCCCCTGGGGATCCTGGCTGGGCATTTTGCCATCCAGTAGGGCAAAGACCCGTTGTCGGGTGTTTGCCCGTACCATCTCTTCATCGATATGGCCCATCTTGGCGTCAGCCAGGATCTCGGGCTGAAACTGTCCGTCGGTGGGCGAGACCACACCAAGGCGGTTATATCGGTTCACGTCCATAAAACGCAGGGCGCAGAAGCGATTGAACCAGATATAGGCCACGCGCTCGATGACCTGCTCTTGGCCCAGTTTGGCGATCGCCGCTTCCAGCTTCTTGACGGCCTCTGGGCTTTCTCGCCGGGCAGAGCTTTCTTCAGCCAGAACCAGCTTGAGCTTGGCGCTGACCTGCTCAATCAGGCTGCGGCGGGCGAGCTGGGCGAATTTTTTGAGTTTTGCGGTTTCCATTCAATAACCTGCTGAATTGCTTTTGGACGCAGGACAGGCGCTCTGTGTTGTCGGTACGTTTCCGCGTTGAGCGCATATCATATGCTCGTGGAGCATATATTTGCTCGCGGGGCATATATTGCGAGCAAAGCGCTTAAACACGCTCATAAGTAGCGCCTTTCTGCTCACCCATTTGCTTGATTTGCTTGGTGGCTTTCATTCTAGCTAGCAGCCGGTAAGCCTGGTTTCTATCGAGGTGGCAAAGCTCCATGACATCCGCACGTTTGATGCTGCCGTGGGTATCAATAAAGCTCATCACCATCTGCTCCTGCTGGATAGGATCGAACCCCGCCTGGCGCACATAGGCCGCCTTCTGTCCCGCCCCCTGGTATACCTTGGCGCTCAGGGTGTAGGTACGGCCCTTGCCGGTGCCGTGGGCTTGCACCATGCCGGCCTCCACCAGTTTCTCCAGGGTGCCCCGGACCACGGTTTCGGGCTTTTGCACAGACCCGGCCAGATCCGCCGTTCGTAAGCGCCGCTCATTGCGCAGCCGGGAGAGGATGATCAGGCTGTCGATGGGCATGGCGGCGCCGGTCTGTTCCTCGCGCTCGACGATCATGCGCAGGAACCCGGCGTCGGCCTCCGCTGCGCTCATGCGCACGGAGACGGTGTGCGCTGATGACATGGAGTAGTCGGGTGCGGTACGCCCATAGCGGAGCATGCCCTCGAAGATGCGATCGATACCCCGACCTGTGCGTTCTGCCAGGCCGATGCGCTTGATGATGTCGGCCAGCAGGGGGTTGCGGGAGCGGGGATCGGCCACCAACAGGTTGTCCAGGTTGACGCCCTCCACAAAACCACCCGGATTGCTGATGCTCAGGCCGTCGTCGTCCAGTTTGACGTGCACGGCGCCCAGGGCGCTGTAGTCGCGGTGCACCAGGGCGTTCACGAAGGCTTCCCGGAAGGCCCGGCGGTCGAAGTTGGGGATGGGCACGCGAAACAGCCCGACCTGAATCTCCTCTTCCTCGACCCGGGCGCGGAATAGCACCTCGATCTCTTCAAAGGTCTCCAGCAGCGGTTTGCGGTAGAACTCATTGACCAAAACATCCGTGCCCCGCAGCACCTGGAATGCTGCCTCGTGGGAGGGCAGGTGCTGCCGGAGCTGCGTCTCGTTCCCCAGCAGTAACAAGCCCGCCACGGTGGGGTGGCGCTGGCCACCTATGCTCACCGTCAGCCCCAGGGCGCCATCCAGCTCATCATCCGCCAGAGGGGTCAGGCTCTGGTCGCCACCGTATTTTTTGATGGCGTTGCGGATGCGGATGCGCTGGATCGGATCCAGATCCTCAATCGCAAGGTTTTCCACCGGCAGGGCGGAGGGGTCTGTTACGCCCAGGCTGGATTGCCGTTGAACAAACTCATGGGGGTAGAAGGGCACGGCCTCCGGGGTGCCGTCCATTCTCAGGCGCCGACGTTGCAGAAGACCTTCCGAGGTGGATACCAGTTGCCGGGATTTGGGCACGTGAATTCTGGCAATGGGCTGCCCTTCCAGTTCCAGGGCCTCGGCGCGCACCGCCAGTGATGGAATGGTCTTATTGGCAATCAGTGCGGGCAGGCCCGTGAGGTGACGGTGGTTGGCATGCAGCCCGGTCGGTGTGCCATCGTCTTCAACGCCCAGGAACAGGTCGCCGCCCTCGGTGTTGGCCAGGGCCACCACGGCGGCCACCAGTTCCCGGTCAGGCAGGCTTTTGACGTCGCTCTTGAACTCAACGGCAAGGTTTTCGCCGCCGCGAATGAGCGCCCGGATCTCCTGTTCGGCTTCCTGCATGGCTATCCCCTGGGTCGGCACTCTTAGATTCGAACCTTCAGGCCTTGCTGAATTTGAGTCAGCAGGGCATCGCGTAAAGCGTTCAGGTACTGGTCCAGGTCGTTTTCGTCGGCCAACCAGGCCTTGTCAAACGCAACCTGGAGGTTGCGCATGTGAATGTAGTCGGCGGGCGATTCCTTGGCCTCATGAGTCGGCCTGCCACTCTCGCCACCCTGTGGCTGTTCGGGACTTCCCGCCGGTGCAGACTTCTGCCGGGCCATATCCACCATTTTGCCCAGCAGTTTCTGGTAGCCCTCTTCTTCAAAGTACCGGGCCCGGTCCTTGATCACGGCAATCAGGCGTTCCTGCCCGATGTCATCGGACAGATCCCGGAACGGCTTGTTGAGCTCATCCTGGCGTGGTTCCGGAAGGGATTGATATTCATCCATGGTTTGCATGCGCTCCTGCATGGTCTTCAGGGACGTTTCTGCCTGAGACCGGGTTTGCTGCACCTTTTCATTGATGCGCGCCTGCAGGCTGTCCAGCTGGCCCTTGAGCTGCTGAATGCGATTCCCCTTGTAGCAATTGGGGTCGTTCAGGATGGTGCGAATCTGCTCGATTTCGTCCCCGGACACATAGATGAAGTTGGGCTCCTGGCTCTGCAGGAAGGACCGGGCCTGGTTGTAGATGTCCTTTTGTGAGCCGCCCATGAACTTGCGAATGGGATCGATGACATTCTCTTTCAGGTCCAGCAGCTGATCTTCCTGCCTGCCCAATTCCGTCAGGTGCCAGGTGTAGGGCTTCCCGGCAACGTCTTTGAGCGACTCCAGGGCAGGTTGCAGGGCATTGAGGAACGGGTACTGGTCCACCTGCGCTATGCGCCGATCCAGGTCCTGGACCATTTCCTGGAAAGCCTCGCCGGCCTCCTTACCCAAGGCCTTGGCTTCGCTGCTGCGCGGCGGGCTATCGAAGAAGTCCTCGTAGAACGACTTGAGCGCCCGGACCTGAGAGGCGGTGAACTCAATCTGTGGCTCCAGCACCACGTTGCCGTGGCCGTGGGTGTTGCGCAGGGCGCGCTCCAGTTCGCCGCCTTCCAGGATGTTCCCGTCGAGGCGAACCTCCAACTTGCCACGGGCGCACAGGTTGGCCAGGGTGCACAGAATCGCGGCATAGTACCAGCCATAGGGTTTGCGTTCGAATCTCTCCAGCAGACTCTTCAGGGTGGTACGGACACCGCCCCGGTTGTTGCTTTGAATGAACGCCAGCACCTCCTGCTCGGATTCCGCCAGGGCCGTGGTGTCGTTACCAAAGAGACCCTCATCTGAACGATTGAGGCAATGGCTGATATCTTTTTCCGTGTAGGCAACGCCGCGCAACATGCGAAGGTTGGGGTAAGCCCGAGCGATCAGCTCATGGAAGCCTCGGATGATGCGCGTCTGGGCGTGCTCGTTGGTCACTTCCACATCTGCGCCCCCGATGAGCAGTTTTGATTGGCCCATGAGGGTTTGAACCTGTTGCCGGAGCCTGGCCTCGCGCTCACGATTCTGAAAGCTCTTGT
>NZ_JAJNAN010000023.1:0-45688 GCF_022227565.1 Ectothiorhodospira sp. 9100 | reverse complement strand
CCCCCCCCCCCCCCCCCCCCGGGGGGGGGGGGGGGGGGCCCCCCCCCCCCCCAGGGCCAGCACAGTGCCTGCCTCACCCCCTCATC
This sequence comes from Ectothiorhodospira sp. 9100, assembly GCF_022227565.1. NCBI lineage: Bacteria > Pseudomonadati > Pseudomonadota > Gammaproteobacteria > Chromatiales > Ectothiorhodospiraceae > Ectothiorhodospira > Ectothiorhodospira sp. 9100. The sequence continues at coordinate 45,602 of NZ_JAJNAN010000023.1, read as the reverse complement.
CCCGGCCCTTCTCCCCCGAGGGGAGAAGGGAGCTTCCGTAGCTGAACCTGGGGGCTTTCACGTCAAGGTGAGAAGGGCTCAGTGTGGTCATCACCGTGATGGATGAGCGTCAGGGCATCAGCCGCTGGATCTCCCAGGTCTCGTACTGCAGCCGGTACTGAAACCGGTCATGCAGGCGGTTGTCCCGCCCCTGCCAGAACTCGAAGGTATCCGGGACCAGCCGGTACCCCCCCCAGGTCTCGGGGCGGGTCACATCCCCATGGGGATAGCGCAGTTGCACCCGCTCAAGACGTTGCTCCAGGGCCTCCCGGTTCTTCACCGGGCCGCTTTGTTCCGAGGCGGCTGCAGCCAGCTGGCTGCCCCGTGGGCGGGACCGGAAATAGGCATCCGCATCCTTCGCGGGCAGGCGTTCCACGTAGCCCTCCACACGGATCTGACGCTCCAGCCCGGCCCAGTAAAACAGCAGGGCCGCCATGGGGTTCTCTGCCAATTGCCGACCCTTGAGGCTGCAACCATCGGAGTACCAGCACAGCCCCCGATCATCCACGTGCTTGAGCAGCACCGCCCGGGCCGAGGGGCGCCCCTTGGCATCCGCAGTGGCCAGCACCATGGCCGTGGCGTCGGGCTCGCCTTCGGCGTCCTTGAGCCAGTCGGCCAGCTGTTCAAAAGGGTCCAGGGCCAGGTCGGCACGGCGCAGGCTGGCGCGCTGATACGACCGGCGGGTCTGGCGATGGTCAATGGGCGACATGGGCCGTCAACTCCTGCACTGGTTGAGGATCTGTTCAGCGGCGATGGTGCCGGACAGGATCGTCGGGGGCACGCCAGGGCCGGGCACCGTGAGCTGGCCGGCATAGTAGAGGTTATCCAGCTTGCGGCTCTTGAGCCTGGGCTTGAGCATGGCCGTTTGCATCAGGGTGTTGGCCAGGCCGTAGGCATTGCCCTTGAAGGCATGATAGTCGTGGATGAAATCCTTGTGGGCGTAGGATCGGCAGAACACCACGTGATCGCGGATGGACTGGCCGGTGATGGCTTCCAGCCGTTCCAGGATCAGCTTCTGGTAATGGCGTCGCGTCTCGGGGGTGTCCTCCAGGCCAGCGGCCACCGGGATAAGCACCATGAGGTTCTCCTGACCCTCCGGGGCCACCGAGGGGTCTGTCTGCGAGGTGGCACTTACATACAGGGCAGGCTCGGTGGGCCAGGCAGGATCCTGATAGATCTGCGCCGCATGGGCCTCGAAGTCGGCATCGAACAGCAGGGTATGATGTGGCAGCCCCTCCAGCTTCTTGTCCACGCCCATGTAGAAGATGATGGAGGAGGGCGACATGACCCGTTTGTCCCAGTAGGCCGGTGAGTACATGCGGTCGGCCTCGGGGAGCAGATCCTGTTCCACATGATGATAGTCCCCGGCGCCGATCAGATAATCCGCCTCGAAGCGCCCCTGGTCCGTGTTCACGGCCACCACCTTGCCATCCCGGGTTTCAATGCCGCTGGCCTCGGTGCCGAACTGGAAGCGGGCCCCCATCTCCTCGGCCAGTTGATGCATCGCCTTGACCAGTTCGTACATCCCGCCCATGGGGTACCAGGTGCCCAGCTTGAGATCGCCATAATTCATCATGCTGTACAGGGCCGGTGTGGTGCGGCCCGTGCCCCCCAGAAACAGGATGGGAAACTCCAGCATGCGATGCAGGCGCGGGCTTTTGAAGTAACGGGTGATATGGCTGCGGTAGGAACGCAGCAGATGCATGGAGAAGAGATAACGCAACAGACGCAACTGGGCAAATTCCATGAAGGACAGGCAGGGTTTGTTGGCAAACTCGCCAATGCCCACCGTGTATTTCACCTCGGCCTCGTCCAGGAACCGTTCCAGCTGGAAACCGGCGCCCGGCTCGATGCTCTCGAACAGCTCAACGGTCTGTTTCACGTCCGCCGGGATCTCCACATAGTCATCCTTGCCGAAGTAGATCCGGTAGGATGGGTCCAGGCGTTTGAGTTCAAAGTAGTCGGAACTCTTGCGCCCGAATTCGGCGAAGAACCCATCGATGACATCGGGCATCCAGTACCAGCTCGGCCCCATGTCGAAGGTGAATCCCTTTGCGGAGAACTGCCGCCCCCGGCCGCCGGGGATATCGTGGCGCTCAATGACGGTGACATCCATGCCCTCACGGGCCAACGTGGCGGCAGCGGCGAGCCCGGCAAAGCCGGCACCGATGATGACGATCTTGTTTTTCTTCATGATTTCTTCAAGAGATGACGGTGAACGGGGACGTTACCCCGGTCGCCAGGAACTGGCAAGGATGTACCCCTCCAATGCCCTGATTGAAGGCGCGTACCCCCGATCCCGTAGGGGCCGTTCGCGAACGGCCCGCGCGGTGTATCAGATGTTGGGACTCACGCCGGGCCTCCCATGGGCGACGGGGCACACCTGGGGTATCATTGCCCTCTCATTTTGTTCAAGTAATGGCCTCCCATGACCTCCATATCCTCCCGTATCGCCCAGGAACTGGGCGTTCAACCCAGCCAGGTGAACGCTGCCGTGGAACTGCTGGACGGCGGCTCCACCGTGCCGTTCGTGGCCCGCTATCGCAAGGAGGCCACCGGCGGCCTGGACGATACGCAGCTGCGTAACCTGGAGGAGCGACTGATCTATCTGCGGGAGCTGGAGGGGCGTCGTCAGGTGGTGCTCAAGGCCATCGAGGAGCAGGGCAAGCTGACCGATACCCTGCGACAGGCCATCGATACCGCCGAGACCAAGACCCGTCTCGAGGACCTCTACCGGCCCTACATGAAAAAGCGCCGCACCAAGGCGCAGATCGCCCGGGAGAATGGCCTGGAGCCGTTGCTGGATACCCTGCTGGCGGATCCCGCTCAGTCTCCCGAGGCGGTGGCCGCGCGCTTCATCAGCGAGGAGATCACCGTGGAGGCCGCCCTGGAAGGGGCCGGGCATATCTTCATGGAGCGGATTGCCGAGGATGCCGATCTCATTGAAGAGATGCGCCAATTCGGCTGGGAGAAGGGCTATATGGTCAGCCGGGTGGTGGAGGGCAAGGAACAGGCCGGTGCCCGTTTCCGCGACTATTTCGATCATGTGGAGCCTTTGTGCAAGGTGCCTTCCCACCGGGCCCTGGCTATGTTCCGGGGGCAGGCGGAGGAGGTGTTGCGCCTGGAAGTGGCCTGGAGCCAGGCCCAGGCCCGGGGTGAGAAGGAAGAGCCCGGTGCCTCCCCCGGCGAGCGCGCTGTGGTGCGTCGCTTTGGCCTCTCGGACCAGGGGCGGCCCGCCGATGCCTGGCTGGCCCGGCACGCCCGTCTGGCCTGGCGGGCCAAACTCTCCATCCACCTGGATGTGGCCCTGAAGCGCCGTATCAGGGAACTGGCGGAGGAAGAGGCGATCCGTGTCTTCGGCGCCAACCTGGAGGACGTGCTGCTGGCCGCGCCGGCAGGATCCCGGGCCACCATGGGCCTGGACCCGGGCGTGCGCACCGGTGTGAAGGTGGCCGTGGTGGATACGGAGGGTGCGGTGGTGGACACCGCCACCGTGTATCCCTTCCCGCCGAAGAATCAGGTGGATGCCACGTTGCACACCCTGGAGACGCTGGTGAAGCGTCATCAGGTGGAGCTCATTGCCATCGGTAACGGGACCTTTTCCCGGGAGACGGATGCCCTGGCGGCGGAACTGTTGAAGCGCCTGAAACGGCCCGGGATGAGCAAGGTGATCGTGTCCGAAGCCGGGGCCTCGGTGTACTCCGCCTCGGAGAGTGCCTCCCGCGAGCTGCCGGATCTGGATGTCTCTCTGCGGGGCGCGGTCTCCATTGCCCGGCGTCTGCAGGACCCGTTGGCGGAACTGGTGAAGATCGAGCCCAAGGCCATCGGTGTGGGCCAGTATCAGCATGACGTGAATCAGAGCCAACTGGCCCGCAAGCTGGATGCCGTGGTGGAGGACTGCGTGAACGCCGTGGGCGTGGACGTGAACACCGCCTCCGTGCCCCTGTTGGCCCGGGTGTCCGGCCTGGGCCCGACGCTGGCGGAGAACATCGTGGTGCACCGTACCGAGAACGGGGCCTTCAGGAACCGGACGGCCCTCAAGGCCATCCCTCGCCTGGGGGCCAAGGCCTTTGAGCAGGCGGCGGGCTTTCTGCGTGTGCCCTCCGGGGATAACCCGCTGGACGCCTCGGGGGTGCACCCGGAGGCCTATCCCGTGGTCAAGCGCATCATGGCCAGGACCCAGCGGGATGTGAGGCAGTTGATCGGAGACGAGGCGTTCCTCAAGAGCCTCGACCCGCGGGACTTCACCGATGACGCCTTTGGTGAACCCACGGTGCGGGATATCCTCGCCGAACTGGCCAAGCCCGGCCGCGACCCCCGGCCCGAGTTCCGCACGGCCGCCTTCCGCGAGGGGGTGGACAAGCTGGAGGATCTGGAGCCGGGGATGGTGCTGGAAGGTACGGTGACCAATGTGGCCAACTTCGGGGCCTTTGTGGATGTGGGTGTGCATCAGGATGGCCTGGTGCACATCTCCGCCCTGGCCGAGGGCTTCGTCAAGGACCCCCGGGACGTGGTGCGGGCCGGGGACGTGGTGAAGGTCAAGGTCATGGAGGTGGACCCGGAGCGTCGACGCATCGGCCTCACCATGCGCCTGGGGGATGAACCCGGGCAGGAGAGCCGCGGCGGGCGCAAGGCATCTCGGGGCCCGAAGCCCTCCCAGCCCGGTCGCCAGGGCCACGGTAGGGGCCAGGCAAAGGGCAAGAGTGCCCCCGGGCAGGGCGCGCCTCGTGGCAAATCACGCGAGCCCGAGCCGGAGGGCGCCCTGGCCGCAGCCCTGAAGGCGGCCGCTGGCAAGGGCTGATATCCGCCGTCCGGGGGGCAGACCATGCATGAGATGTCCCTGGCCCGTGAGGTGCTGCACATCCTGGAAAACCAGGCCCGTTTGCAGAAATTTTCCCGGGTCCATGCGGTCACAGTGACCATAGGCCCGCTGGCGGCGGTGGATGGCCCGGCCCTGCATTTCGCCTTCGAAGCCGTGACCCAAGGGACGCTGGCTGAAGGGGCCGAACTGCATATGGAGCATCCTGCTGCCCGAGGGTGTTGCCGACACTGCGGGCACTGTTTCACCATGGACTCATGGCTGACCCCCTGTCCTCACTGCGGTGGTCCCGCGCAGGCCGAAGGTGGCCAGGAGATGCAGGTCAAGGACCTTCAGGTCAGTGATTAGGGCACGCGGAGGAAGCGATCATGTGCACGGTTTGCGGTTGTGGTGATGAAGGTCACCGTCACGAGCACCACGACAAGGAGGAGACCCGCCAGGTGTCCGTTGAAATCGACCTTCTTGCCCGCAACGATGCTCATGCCCGGGACAACCGGGCCTGGTTCGAGCGTGAACGGGTATTGGCTCTGAACCTTGTCTCAAGTCCCGGGTCCGGCAAGACCCACCTGCTGACGGCGACCATCGAGCAGTTACGGGATCGCCTGCCGATGGCGGTGATCGAAGGGGATCAACAGACCTGTCGCGACGCCGACCGCATTCGTCAGACTGGGGCGCCCGCCGTGCAGATCAATACCGGCAAGGGCTGCCACCTGGATGCCCATAGGGTGGGGCACGCCTGCGAAGACCTGGAGCCACCCCGGGGCGGCATCCTGTTCATCGAAAACGTGGGCAATCTGGTTTGCCCCGCAGCCTTTGATCTGGGCGAGGCCCGCCGAGTGGTGGTGCTCTCGGTCACCGAGGGGGATGACAAGCCGTTCAAGTACCCGGATATGTTTCAATCTGCCCACGTGATGATCGTGAACAAGCTGGACCTGCTTCCCCATGTGGACTTCGACATGGATGCCTGCATTGAACAGGCCCGTCGGCTCAATCCCGGGATTGAGGTCTTTCATCTTTCGGCCCGCACAGGGCAGGGCATGGAGGCCTGGGTGCAGTGGCTCGAGGCCCAGTGTGCCGGGTGGGGAGAGAGATCGGATGGACAGGAACTGGAGGCCTTGCGCCAGCGCGTGGCCGAACTGGAGTCCCGCCTGCAGCAGGCGGGACTGATGAAGTCCTGAGGGGCTGTGACTCGGGGGGCGTTCGCCTGCACCTGTGTATCCAGGGCCGTGTTCTGGGCCACTGAAGGGGCGGCCAGATATGCCAGACACAAAAAAGCCGGGAGAGGTTGCCCCCTCCCGGCCTTGAATATGCATCGGGCGATGCCCGATGCACCAGGCGCCAGATGCTTACTTGGCCGCCTTGGCCAGCGCGTCAGCGCGGTCGGTGCGCTCCCAGCTCACGCCCAGGTCTTCGCGACCGAAGTGGCCGTAGGAAGCGGTCGGACGGTAGATCGGCTTCTCCAGGTCCAGCATGGTCAGGATGCCGAACGGGCGCAGATCGAAGACGTCGCGGACGATTTCCGTCAGACGGGTCTCGTCGATCTTGCCGGTGCCGAAGGTTTCCACGGCAATGGAGGTGGGCTCGGCCACGCCGATGGCGTAGGAGACCTGAACTTCGCAGCGCTCGGCCAGGCCGGCAGCCACGATGTTCTTGGCCACGTAGCGGGCGGCGTAGGCAGCTGAACGGTCCACCTTGGAGGGGTCCTTACCGGAGAAGGCACCGCCACCGTGACGGGCCATGCCGCCGTAGGTGTCCACGATGATCTTCCGGCCGGTCAGGCCGCAATCGCCCAGTGGGCCGCCGGTGACAAAGCGACCGGTGGGGTTGATGTGGAACTTGGTGTCCTTGTGCAGCCACTTCTCGCCCAGCACAGGCTTGATGATCTCTTCCATCACGGCTTCCTGCAGATCCTTCTGTTCGATCTCGGGAGCGTGCTGGGTGGAGAGCACCACGGCGTCGGCAGCCACGGCCTTGCCGCCTTCATAGCGGAAGGTCACCTGGCTCTTGGCGTCGGGACGCAGCCAGGGCAGGGTGCCATTCTTGCGCACTTCGGCCTGACGCTGCACCAGTTTATGGGAGAAGTGGATGGGAGCGGGCATCAGCACGTCGGTTTCGCTACAGGCATAACCGAACATCAGGCCCTGGTCGCCAGCACCCTGTTCTTCCGGGCGGCTGCGATCCACACCCTGGTTGATGTCCATGGACTGGGCGCCCAGGGAATTGAGCACAGCACAGGTGTTGCCGTCAAAGCCCTTGTCGGAGCTGTCGTAACCGATGTCCAGCACCACTTCACGTACCAGGTCTTCCAGGTTCAGAACGGCAGTGGACTTCACCTCACCAGCAATCAGCACCATACCCGTCTGGGTCACGGTCTCCGCGGCCACGCGGGCCTTGGGATCCTGCGCCAGGTAGGCGTCAATGATCGCATCGGAGATCTGGTCGGCCATCTTGTCCGGGTGGCCTTCGGAAACAGACTCGGAGGTGAAAAGATAGGTCTTGCTCATGTAATGGTTTCTCCTAGTAATGGTCTTTCAGGATTGAAGTCGGATAATCGCCCGAAATCAGACCTTGCGGAAGCGGAAAATGCCCCAGCAAAGATGTCCGGCCTTGCCGCCATCAACCCAGTGTTGCAAACCCTTTTTCATGCGCGCGATGTAGTCATCGGAGATGAGGCCCTTAAGGCTCTCTTCACGGGATTCAAGCTCCTTGAACACCCGCCCATAGTGGCGCGGCAGCTGGTGACTGTGATCCTCGAAGCCGATTTCCTCAAGACCCACTTTCTTGGCGGTGTCCCGGTAGAAACCCGGAGAGCCCAGGGTCTCCAGATGGATGCGGTCCAGGATGGGCTGCAGCTTCTCCTTGGGCGCATCGTCTGTCTGCATCGGATCGGTAAAGATGAACACGCCACCGGGCTTGAGCACGCGGGCCACTTCTTCCATGACCTTGGCGCGGTTACCGCTGTGCAGGATGGCGTCCTGAGACCATACGACGTCAAAGCTGTTGTCTTCGGCCGGCACGGACTCAAAGCTGGCATCGAGCACGTCGACGAGGTGATCCAGCTTGAGGGCCTTGTTCATCTGCCGGTCGCGCTCATTCTCCACTTCGCTCAGGTTCAGCGCCGTGACGTGGCAACCGAAGGTGGAGGCCAGGTAGCGGGCTGCGCCACCGTAACCGGCGCCGATGTCCAGTACCTTCATGTCGCGGGTCGGCTCGCCCAGCAGGTCGCCCATGTGAGCCACGGTACGACGGCTGGCATCGGGAATCGCCTCCTCGTCGGACTCGTACAGGCCGATGTGGATGTCCTCGCCGCCCCACACGCGGTGGTAGAAGTTGTCGGCGTCTTCGCTGTTGTAGTAGTCGCGGGCAGTGGCGACGGCACCTTCATACTGATTCGTCATTATTCGTTCCCCGTATATTTCTTGTCGGCTACGTGGATGAAGAAGTCCGGCTCAGTGTCGTGGTAGGTTTCCTTGAAGTCACCATAGGTTTCGATCTTCTGGAAACCCACTTCGCGCATCAGGCGGCGTACGTAAGGTTTGCGCAACGGGAACATGTTCAGATGGAACACGGACTTGTCCGGGAAGGCGTACCGGAAGCGAGCCAGGCCGTCATCCACGTGCTCCGGATGCACGGACACATTGTCACCGCAGTAGTAGAACGTGTGGGCGCTGGAATAGCCGTGATCCAGGATGGCGTCGTAGTTGCGCTGGTCCAGGATCAATACGCCGTCGTGGTTCAGGGCGGCATGGAATTCGGCCAGGGCCTTGCGGCGATCGTTTTCATTGAACAGATGGGTGAAGGAGTTGCCAAGACAGACAACGGCATCATAGCGGCCATAGATGTCGCGATTGAGTTCGCGCCAGTCGGCTTGGGTGACACGCAGGATGTGGCCCCGCTTGCGACCGTTCTCGAAGGCCTTGATCAGCATCTCGGGAGCGCCATCCACGCTGACCACATCGAAGCCAGCCTCGAGCAGTCGGATGGAGTGGAAGCCGGTACCGGTGGCCACATCCAGCACGCGCTTGGCGCCACGCTTCTTGAGCTCCTGGATGAAGAAGTCGCCTTCACTCTTCGCGCGGCTATCCCAGTCGATCAGGTCGTCCCATTTGTCGACGAATGATTCGGTGTATTCGTTCACGTAGTTGTCGGTGTCGCGACGTTCTACCGGCTTCTCGCCGAAATCCTGGTCTGACATGGTGTTGGACATAATGATGTTCCCCGCCATTGAGGTGTTTGATTTTGCGTTGCATCGCGCGGCGCTTGAGCGCCTTCACGATATCGACCACACCGCCATGACCGGGCCAATGAGTTAGACCCTGTCTGCGGTGTGTGGCCGGCGTGATGCTTGCCGGAGATGGTGTCCGCCCTCACCATCCATTCTGTGCTGACTTGTTGCAATGTCCCGTGAAGCGTCGCGATGACCCGGATGACTGCATTCACCCAATGGGTGCCGGGGCGCGTCTTCTTTGCGACGGTTGCCGCGGCCGGATCGTGGGGCACGATCGTTTCGTTGGCCTCCGGGGCAGGTAGCCCGGGTGCGGAAAAACCGTGGACGCCTTGGTGGCAGGTGGTCGCCCGATAAGGCGACAAAATACATGTAAATGTCGACTACGCTATTGCTCGCGCCAAAGACCTGCCGGGTCGCGGCTGATTACCACACTGCACTGCGTGGCGGTCACCGTATGCACCTTGAAGGTTATGCGCTGATGCATCCCTAATACCTTGGGGGACTTTACCGAAGAATGCAAGTCGCCCCTCTGAGGTTCACTGAATCTTCACGCGGAAGTTTCCGTATTTCACCCCCTGTGCCAAGTGCATGCACGCGCCTTGGAATACGCCATGTCGTGAAGCCGACATTGAGACAAATGCCCCGTTGTAGCGCGCTCTCACGCCAGCGTCAGATACTGCATTGGCGGAATAAATTAACTGCGGAAACAGCATCATACGGGAGTGGCCCGCTTATTGCCAGGGTTGGCATGGGAATTGCCCTTATCTTCGGTGAGGTCTTCCGGGGTGATACGTTTCCAGGACGCATGTCCAGGCGCTGTTTCGCTCCGTCATTCGTCTTTTACCAAGAGGGCAACTGTATGGCACGCATCGGCATTTTTTTCGGTACCACCTCTGGCAACACGCGCAAGGTGGCCAAGATGATCAAGAAGAAGTTCGACGATGAAACCATGGCAAAGCCCCTGAATGTAAACCGGGTCTCCGCCGATGAAATTGCCGGTTATGACTATCTGATATTTGGAACGCCTACCATGGGTTCCGGCCAGTTACCGGGCCTGTCGGCTGATTGCGAGGAAGAGAGTTGGGAGGAATTCATGCCAACGCTTGAGGAGGTGGATTTCTCCGGAAAGACGGTCGCGCTATTCGGTTTGGGGGATCAGGTGGGGTACCCGGATGAATTCGTGGATGCCTTGATGGAGATCCATGACGTGGTCACGGATCGCGGTGGTCGTGTAGTGGGGCACTGGCCCACGGAGGGGTATACCTTCAACACCTCTCAGGCAGTGGTGGATGACCAGTTCGTTGGCTTGGTGCTGGACCAGGACAATCAGAGCGATCAGACCGAGGCCCGTCTGGAACAGTGGCTCAAACAGATCGCTTCGGACTTCGACTTGACGGTTTGATAACCTGTGCCGCTCCGGTACTTCCTGGGGCGGTTTTTTTACCCTAGCGGTTGATAATGATTCGCAACACCATTACCATGCCGGGCTTGCGTTGTCGAAACGATGGCGGGTTCCGCGAGGTCTTACTCCGATGAATTCAGATGATACAACCCCAGGTGGCATTCTCCACGCCCTGCAGACGGTCACTGACGTGGGCGGCCCGGTGGTGGTCATTCTGCTGCTCATGTCTGTTGTTGCGCTTACCGTGATCCTTGTCAAGCTTTGGCAATTCAGCTGGTGGCGTCTGGGAGATCAGCGCAGCCTTGATGAGGCGTTGGCGCATTGGCGTCAGCATCAGGGCGATCAGGCGTTGGAGGTGCTTGCCCGATCTCGTAGTCCCGCGGCCCGGGTGATGGAAGTGGCTATCCGGGGCCGACGCGACCCGACCCTGCCTGAGCCCCTGCTTCGGGAAGAAGTGAGTCGTGTTGCCAGTCGCTGGTTGGAGACCTTGCGTGGGCACTTCCGGGTACTGGAAGTGATCGGCAGCTTGGCCCCCCTGCTGGGACTCCTGGGCACCGTCCTGGGCATGATTGTGGCTTTTCAGCAACTGGAGGCAGCGGGCAACCGGGTGGATCCCTCCGTCCTTTCCGGGGGCATATGGGTGGCCTTGATGACCACTGCTGTAGGGTTGGGCGTTGCCATCCCCGTGGTAGCCGTGCTCAATGGCCTGGAGCGCTGGCTGGAGCGTTTCCGTCACCGCCTGCAGGATGCCGTGACCCAGGTCTTTACCGTGCGGCAACCGGAATCCATCGCCCACGGGGAGAAGGCAGATACCCCGGTTCAACAGGCCCGCATCAAACTTTGGAAGGGGCGGGCGGCCTCCGATGCAGATTGAGTCCCCACCACGGCGTCGGCGGGCGCTGATCAGCCTGACACCACTGATCGATGTGGTCTTCATCCTTCTGATTTTTTTCATGCTGGCCTCCAGCTTTCTCGAATGGAGCGCGGTTCCCCTGAGCACACCTTCCGCACAGCAGTCGCCGGCCAGTGTGGATGAGCCCCCACTATCGGTGCGCATCGCGGTTGGGTCCGGCGTGCGGATCGAGGGGGAGGCCGTTGAGCATGGTGCGATCGAGGGTGTGATTCGGCAGTATCTGGATGAACACCCCGGGCGCACCGTGGTGGTGCAGCCCGAAGGGGGTGTGGCCTTGCAACAGGTGGTGAAAGTGCTGGACGAAATACGTCATGCCAATCCACGCTCCATGCGGCTGGCCCGCGAGTAAAGACGGATGAACCTTCCAGAGTTACCAGCGCGCCAGGCGGATGAAAATCATCTCATCCCATTGATTAATATTGTTTTCTTGCTGTTGATCTTCTTCATGGTGGCTGGCGCCCTGTCTTCTCAGGATGTCTTTGAGGTCGAGGCGCCCGGCTCGAATATCGATGAGTCGATGGATGATCAGGGCTGGCTGGTCTTGCTGGGCGAAGGCGGGCGCCTGGCCCTGGAAAATGAGGAGCTGGACAGTGGAACCCTGAAGGCGCGTCTGGCGGAGGCCAAGGAGGAACGGCAAGCCCAAGGCTCGGATTCCCTACCCGCCGTGCGCATCAAGGCCGATCAGGACGCTACCACCCATGATCTGCTGGATCTGATGGAGCTCATGAGGGACGCTGGCGTTGAAAAAGTCCAGCTTCTCACCGTGCTAGGTGATCATTGATCATGCGGATGCGAGGTTTTCCATGGGTTGTTGCGTTGACCCTGGCGGTGGGGCTGCATGCCTCGGTCATTGCCTACCTGGCGCGCACCGATATGGATCCCGATGGTGCTGAAGCACCGGGTGAATCCGGTGTGGTCATTGATCTGGCTCCCGCAGGCCAGACCCTCGGTGATCCGGAGGCGTTGATAGAGCCCGAGCCTGAACCCGAGCCCGAGCCCGAGCCCGAGCCCGAGCCCGAGCCCGAACCTGAACCTGAACCTGAACCTGAACCTGAACCTGAACCTGAACCTGAACCTGAACCTGAACCCGAGCCCGAGCCTGAACCCGAGCCGGAAACCGAATCCGCACCTCAACTCAGTGAATCCGAGGAGGATCCGCCCCAGGATGCAACTGTCCAGGGTGAGGAGAGTGAGCACGATGCGCCGTTTGAGGAGGCCCGCGACGCTCCTGTCGCCCATCAGGGCGGGGGAGACCCCGCTGCGGAGCAGGACTATGCCCGGGAGCTACGCGCCTGGCTGGAACGGCATAAGGAATATCCGCGCCAGGCTCAGCGTCGGCGACAGGAAGGGGTGGCCACGGTGCGTGTGACCATCGATCGGCAAGGTCACGTACTTTCCTACGAGCTCGCGCAGGGTTCCGGGTATCGCCTGCTGGATCAAGCTGTGGAGGACATGATCCGTCGTGCCGATCCCTTGCCCGCCATGCCGGCCGATGTGGGAGAATCCATGTTCACGTTCTCGCTCCCGGTCTCCTTCAACCTTTGGTGAAGGCCTCGTCCCGACGGTGACTCGAGCAAGTCGCGTTGAGGGGGTATGACCCCTCTGGTATCCTTGCGTGCCATTCGGCGCGATTCGCCTCCGTCACCCCATATCCAATGACCAACTCATGACTCGATACGTATTCATTACCGGGGGTGTGGTTTCCTCCCTGGGCAAGGGCATTTCTGCTGCCTCTCTGGGGACCATCCTCGAAGCGCGCGGCCTGAAGGTCACCCTGCTCAAGCTCGATCCCTATATCAACGTGGATCCGGGCACCATGAGTCCGTTTCAGCATGGAGAGGTCTTTGTCACCGAAGACGGGGCCGAAACCGATCTGGACCTGGGCCATTACGAGCGCTTTGTGCGGATCCTTACCACCCGCCGCAATAACTTCACCACCGGTCAGATCTACGAGAACGTGATCCGCAAGGAACGCCGGGGCGACTATCTGGGGGGGACCGTACAGGTCATTCCCCACATCACCGATGAGATCAAGCGTTCCATCCGGGCCGGTGCCGAGGGGGCCGACATTGCCCTGGTGGAGATCGGCGGAACCGTGGGCGATATTGAGTCGCTGCCTTTCCTGGAGGCCATTCGCCAGATGGGAGTGGAACTGGGCCATGAGAATGCCCTTTTCATGCACCTGACCCTGGTTCCGTACATTGCGGCCGCCGGTGAGATCAAGACCAAGCCAACCCAGCATTCGGTGAAGGAGCTGCGGTCCATCGGCATTCAGCCCGACATTCTGCTCTGCCGCAGCAACCACCCCTTGCCTGAGGGAGAACGGCGCAAGATCGCCCTGTTCACCAACGTGGAGGAAAAGGCAGTCATCTCGGCGGTGGATGTGGATAATATCTACAAGATCCCTCTGTGGCTGCACTCCCAAAAGCTGGATGAGATTGTCCTGCGCAAACTGCACATGGAGGCCCGGCCTGCAGATCTTTCCGACTGGAAGAACGTGGTCAATGCCATGGAGTTCCCGGAGGCCGAGGTCACCATCGGTATGGTCGGCAAATATGTGGAGCTCACCGAGTCCTACAAATCCCTCAACGAGGCCCTGACCCATGCGGGTATCCATACGTCCACCAAGGTGAATATCCGTTATATCGACTCGGAGAAGCTGGAGAACTCCGATGATGATGTGCTGGGCGAGGTGGATGCCATCCTGGTGCCCGGTGGTTTCGGCGAGCGGGGCGTTGAGGGCAAGATTGCCGCCGTGCGTTATGCCCGGGAGCGTCAAGTGCCTTATCTGGGCATTTGCCTTGGAATGCAGGCGGCCGTGATTGAGTATGCCCGTCATGTGGCCGGCCTGGAAAATGCTCACAGCACCGAATTCCGGCCTGATACACCGCATCCGGTCATTGCCTTGATCACCGAATGGCAAAATGCCGAGGGTGAGTTGGAGCGTCGCGCCGAGGACGATGACATGGGCGGCACCATGCGTCTGGGCGGTCAGCAGGCGCGTCTTGATCCCAAGACCCTGGTGTGCCGCGTGTACGGGAACGAGATCATCAGCGAGCGTCATCGGCACCGCTATGAGTTCAACAACCAGTACCTGGACACCCTGACCCAGGCGGGTCTGGTGATCTCGGGAAAATCCATGGATGATGCCCTGGTCGAAGTGGTGGAACTCCATGATCACCCCTGGTTTCTGGCTTGCCAGTTCCACCCGGAATTCACCTCCACCCCTCGGGATGGGCACCCACTCTTTTCCGGATTCGTGCGTGCCGCGCGGCTCCAGCACGAAAAAAAGGCCAACCTGAGTGAGCACTATGAATCTGTGTGACTTCCAGGCTGGCAATGATCAGCCGCTGTTCCTGATCTCCGGCCCCTGCGTGATCGAGAGCGAACAGTTGGCGCTGGACACCGCTGGGCAGCTCAAGGAGATGGCGGATCGCCTCGGCATTCCGTTTATCTACAAGTCCTCATTCGATAAGGCGAATCGGTCCTCTGTGACAAGTTTTCGCGGCCCAGGGATGGATGAGGGCCTGAAAATCCTGGAAAAGGTACGACAGCAGATCCGGGTGCCGGTGCTCACGGATGTCCACGAGGACACTCCCATGGAGGCCGTTGCCGCCGTCGTGGATGTGCTGCAGACGCCAGCCTTCCTGTGCCGTCAGACCAACTTCATCCAGAAGGTGGCAGCTCAGGGTTTGCCGGTGAATATCAAGAAGGGCCAGTTCCTGGCACCGTGGGACATGCAAAACGTGGTGGACAAGGCCCGAGCCACGGGTAATGAGCACATCATGGTCTGCGAGCGTGGGGTCTCCTTCGGCTATAACACGCTGATCTCCGACATGCGTGGCCTCGCAGTCATGCGCCAGACGGGGTGTCCGGTGGTATTCGACGCCACGCATTCGGTGCAGCAACCTGGGGGACGCGGTAGCAGTTCCGGTGGTCAGCGGGAGTTTGTTCCGGTGCTGGCCCGGGCGGCGGTGGCGGCGGGTGTGGCCGGATTGTTCATGGAGACCCATCCCGATCCGGACAAGGCCCTCTCCGACGGCCCGAATGCCTGGCCCATGCCCCTGCTGGAAGACCTGTTGATCACCCTCAAGGCGCTGGATGAAGTCACCAAGCGCCAGGGTTTCATTGAAGATCAGTTCCTGATCGCATCCCAAGATTAGTAGAGGACACTCATGACCGAGATCGTCGATATCCATGCCCGCGAAGTGCTGGATTCCCGCGGCAATCCTACTGTTGAGACGGACATCAAGCTTGTTTCCGGTGCGACCGGTCGCGCGATTGTTCCCTCTGGCGCCTCGACCGGGTCCCGCGAGGCCCTGGAACTCCGTGACGGTGGCGACCGTTATTGCGGGAAGGGTGTTCAAAAGGCGGTGGCCAACGTCAATGGAGAGATTCGCGAAGCCTTGCTGGGCGTTGCTTCGGATGACCAGGAGGTCATCGACCGTCGAATGATCGAACTGGATGGCACGGATAATAAGGGACGTCTGGGAGCCAATGCCCTGCTGGCGGTTTCCATGGCCACTGCCCATGCCAATGCCCAGGAGAACGGTTACCCTCTTTATCGACATCTGGGCGGGGAGGGCGCAAACCTGCTGCCCGTGCCCATGATGAACATCATCAATGGCGGGGCGCACGCCAGCAACAATGTGGACATGCAGGAATTCATGATCCTGCCTGTAGGCGCCCCGAATGTGGCCGATGCCATCCGCTATGGGGCGGAGGTATTCCACGCCCTGAAAAAGGTGCTGGGTGCCCGTCAACTATCCACCACAGTGGGTGATGAGGGCGGTTTTGCCCCGGATCTTGATTCCAACGAAGCGGCCATTGAGGCCATACTGGAAGCCATCCATCAGGCCGGTTTCACCCCGGGCAAAGATATCCATCTGGGCCTGGATTGCGCCGCTTCCGAGTTTTACAGGAATGGTCGTTATGAACTGGCCTCTGAGGGCAAGAGCCTGGATGCCGCCGGCATGGTGGAGTACCTCTGCCGGTGGATGGACCAGTACCCCATCATCACCATTGAAGATGGGCTGGACGAGGGCGACTGGGATGGATGGAAGCTGCTGACGGAGAAACTGGGCAACCGCGTGCAGCTGGTCGGTGATGATCTGTTCGTGACCAATACCCGAATTCTTCAGGAAGGCATTGATAAGGGGATCGGCAACTCCATCCTCATCAAACTCAACCAGATTGGCACCCTCACCGAGACCCTGGAGGCCATCCGTCTGGCCCAGGGCGCCGGTTACACCGCCGTGATCTCCCATCGTTCTGGCGAGAGCGAGGATGTGACCATTGCAGACCTGTCGGTCGCCACCAACGCCGGGCAGATCAAGACCGGCTCCCTGTCACGTTCCGATCGGGTGGCCAAGTACAATCAGTTGATCCGTATTGAAGAGGAGCTGGGTTCGGCGGCGCGCTATGCCGGTCGGCAGGCTTTCCCGCATCTGAAGTAAAGCCTTCACCCGCCCCCCATTCCCGCGGTTGCGGAAGTGGGGGCGCCCCGCGCCTGGACAGTAACATGAAGTGGTTGACCGTACTGCTGCTGGTCTTGCTGGTGGGCTTGCAGTACAAACTCTGGTTCGGCGAGGGCAATCCGCCCGAGGTCTGGCAGTTGCGCGAGACCCTGGAGGCGCAAAAGGCGGAGAACCAGCAATTGCGTAGCCGTAATGAGGCCCTGGAGGCCGAGGTGATCGACCTCAAGACCGGACTGGACGCCATCGAGGAACGCGCCCGACGTGAGCTGGGCATGATTGGCGAAGATGAGGTCTTCTTCCAGGTGGTGGACCGTGACCGCTTTCCCGAGTATCGATGAAACCTGAGCCAAAGTTCTGGGCGGTCATTCCCGCCGCAGGTGTCGGCAGCCGGATGCAGGCAGACCGACCCAAGCAATACCTGCCGCTGGATGGTCGCACTGTGATCGAGCAGACGCTGGACATCTTCCTGCGTCATCCGCGCATTGCGGGTGTGGTCGTGGCCGTGAGTCATGACGATGCCTATTTCCCATCCCTGTGCCCCGTGACCGACAAACCCTTCCAGGTGGTGGACGGGGGCGCTGAACGCTGCCACTCGGTGTTGAATGCCCTGCGGGGGCTGGAGGCGCTGGCTCACCCTGAGGACTGGGTGCTGGTTCACGATGCCGCACGTCCCTGCTTGAGTGATGACGATCTGGAGAGGCTGATCGAGACCCTGCGCGACGATCCCGTGGGTGGCATACTGGCAACCCCGGTCAGGGACACCAAGAAGCGGGCCACCCCTGACGGGTACATCGCCGCCACGGTGGACCGCGCCGATTTGTGGCGTGCCTTCACCCCACAGATGTTTCGCCTGGCCACCCTGGCCAGCGCCCTGGAAAAGGCGCTGGAGGACGGCTTCATGGTCACCGACGAGGCTTCGGCCCTGGAACATGCAGGCCATGCCCCCCGGTTGGTGGAAGGCAGCGCCGAAAATATCAAGATCACTCGCCCCGAGGACCTGCGCCTGGCCGAGTTCTACCTGGCTGAGCGCAGACGGGCATCCACTATTCGGGAAGAGACATGAACCTGCGTATCGGACACGGCTATGATGTACATGCCTTCATGGAGGGCGATCATCTGGTGATTGGCGGGGTCAGCATCCCCCATGACCGGGCATTCAAGGCCCACTCCGACGGCGATGTCCTGTTGCATGCGATCAGTGATGCCATCCTGGGGGCACTGGCCCTGGGGGATATTGGTCGCCACTTCCCGGACACGGATCCGGCGTTCAAGGGCGCCGACAGTCGTGACCTGCTGCGACAGGTCATGGAGCTGATCCGGGAGCGGGGCTGGCGCGTGGGCAACGTGGACGCCACCATCGCCGCCCAGGCCCCGAAGCTGTCACCCCACGTGGACAGCATGTGCGCCCACATCGCCGATGACCTGGGGCTGGCGGTCGAAGACGTGAACGTCAAGGCCACCACCACCGAACGTCTGGGGTTCGTGGGGCGCAAGGAGGGCATTGAGGCCCACGCAGTGGTCCTGCTCACCAGGGATTGAATCCCTGTCCCACCCGGGAGCAAAGACGGTGGGAGGCACGTGCCAGGGCCCTCTCCCCCTCGGGGGAGAAGGGCGCTTCTGTCGCTGAACCTGGGTTCTTTCACGTTGACGGGGGGGGCGCGCTAACGTTCCAGATGTTTCAGCTTGTCCGGTTTTCCGTTCCATTCCTCCGCATCCGGTAGTGGATCCTTGCGCCGGGTGATCACTGGCCATTGCTGGGACAGTTCCGCGTTCAGTTCCAGCATATGTTCCTGCCCTTCGGGCACCTCATCCTCCGGCACGATGGCCTCGGCAGGGCATTCTGGTTCGCACAGGGAACAGTCGATGCACTCATCCGGGTCGATGACCAGGAAATTGGGGCCCTCATGAAAACAGTCCACCGGGCACACCTCCACGCAATCCGTGAACTTGCAGCGGATACAGTTCTCCAGTACTACAAATGTCATCGCGCATCTCCCTTCAGATGGGTGGGATCGGAGCAGGCCAAGAACAGCCAGTGTGTCAAGCCTGAGGCCTGAGTTGGCTTAACGTCAATATCCCCTCATTTCGGTGCCGTTACCCCCATGAAAACAGGGTTTTTCCAGGGGGCATTAACTGACCGACCCCGTGGTTTCGTGCTTGATCAGGGATTGCAGCCGGTAAAGGGTCTCCAGTGCCTGCCGGGGGGTGAGATCATCCGGGTCCAGCGCTTCAACCGCCTCGCGCAGCGCCTTTGCGGCCGGGTTCTCGGGCTCCGGTGCCGGGGAGGCGCATCCGCCGTTGGCGCCAAAAAGGCTGAGTTGGGGGCTGTCTGTCGCCGTGCCTGCCAGGCTCTGCTGTTCCAGTTCCGACAGGCGTTCGCGGGCACGCTGGATCACGCTGCGGGGTACGCCGGCCAGCGCAGCCACATGCAGGCCATAACTTTGATTGGCTGGCCCCTCCTTCAAGGCATGCAGAAAAACGATGCGTTCACCGTGCTCAATGGCATCGATATGCACGTTGACGATGGCCGGGAATTGCTCAGGCAGGGCGGTGAGCTCGAAATAATGGGTGGCAAACAGGCTAAAGGCCCGGTTTTTGCGCGCCAGATGTTCAGCGCAGGCCCAGGCGAGGGAGAGGCCATCAAAGGTGCTGGTACCACGCCCGATCTCGTCCATGAGCACCAGGCTGTGGTCGGTGGCATGGTTGAGGATATTGGCGGCCTCGGTCATTTCCACCATGAAGGTGGAGCGGCCCGAGGCCAGGTCGTCGCTGGCACCGATGCGAGTGAAGATACGATCCACGGGCCCCAGCCGGGCATGACGGGCGGGTACGAAGCTGCCCACATGGGCCATGAGCACGATCAGGGCAGCCTGACGCATGTAGGTGGATTTACCCCCCATGTTGGGGCCGGTGATCACCAGCATGCGGCGCCGGTCGCTCATCTTCAGGTCATTGGGTACGAACGGCTCATCCAGCACCTGTTCCACCACGGGGTGACGTCCCTCCTCGATCAGCAGTCCCGGCGTGTCGGTGAGTTCCGGGGCGCGATAGTTCAGCGTCTCGGCTCGCTCCGCCAGATTGGTCAGGACGTCCAGCTCCGCCAACCCCTCGGCAGTTTGCCGCAGCGCCGGCAGGGGGGCATGCAAGCGGGTGAGCAGGGCCTCGTAGAGTTGTTTCTCCCGAGCCAGCGATCGTTCCCGCGCCGACAGAACCTTGTCCTCGAAACGCTTGAGTTCCGGAGTGATGAAGCGCTCAGCTCCCTTGAGGGTTTGGCGACGGGTGTAATCTTCCGGGGCCTTGTCCGACTGGCTGCGACTGATTTCGATGTAATACCCATGCACACGGTTGTAGGCAACCTTGAGATTCGCAATGCCCGTGCGTTCTCGCTCACGCTGCTCCAGATCCACCAGGAACTGGTCGGCGTTCTCCGACAGGCCGCGTAATTCATCCAGCTCGGCATCATATCCCGGTGCAATGACGCCGCCGTCGCGGATCAGTACCGGGGGCTGGTCGATCACGGCGCTGCGCAGCAGATCCACCACCTGGGGGTGTTCGCCGATCTGCCCAGCCAGGGTCGTGATGCGTGGCGACACCAGGGTGGTCAGTTCTGACTGCAGACTGGGCAGTTCCGCCAATGAGTCACGCAGGGTGGTGAGGTCGCGGGGGCGGGCGGAACCCAGGGCCACCCGGGTGAGGATGCGTTCCAGATCGCCAATCCCACGCAGTTGAATCTGGAGCGATTCAAAGGCCTGTCGCTCCTGCAGTTCCCCCACCGTGCCGTGACGCTCCTGCAGGGTGCAACGATCCCGCAGGGGCTGATGCAGCCAACGCCCCAGCAGGCGGCTGCCCATGGCCGTGACCGTGCGGTCCAGCACCGAGGCCAGGGTATTTTCCTGGCCCCCGGAGAGATTGACGGTCAGTTCCAGGTTGCGCCGGCTGGCGGCATCCAGAATGATGCCAGCATCCCGACTCTGCACGCTCAGGCCATCGATATGGGGCAAGGCGGTCTTCTGGGTGTCCTTGACGTACTGCAGCAGGGCGCCCGCAGCCCCCACCGCCCGATGCATCTCCTCGCAGCCAAAGCCAGCCAGATCCCGAGTGCCAAATTGGCGGGTGAGCAATTCGTGGGCAGCATCCACCTCAAAATGCCACGGCGGCCGACGGCGCACGCCCGTCCGCTCGGGTCCTGGCAGGGTCATGCCCTCGGGAATCAGGATCTCTGCCGGGCGCAAGCGCTCCAGTTCACCCAACAGGGGTTCCGTACCCGTGAGTTCCTGAACCTGAAAGCGCCCCGTGCTCAGATCCAGGGCGGCCAGCCCCGTGTGTTCGCCATCGCCCCCAAGGCACACCAGTAGGTTGTCCCGGCGCTCCTCCAGCAGGGCATCCTCGGTCACCGTGCCGGGTGTGACGACGCGCACCACCTTGCGCTCTACCGGACCCTTGCTGCTCCCTGGGTCGCCCACTTGCTCACAGATGGCGACCGACTCTCCCAGCCGCAGCAGCCGGGCCAAATACGACTCCACGGCATGCACCGGTACCCCTGCCATGGGAATGGGAGCCCCGGCGGACTGTCCGCGGCGGGTGAGCGTGATGTCCAGGAGCCTTGCCGCGCGGGTGGCGTCATCAAAGAAGAGCTCATAAAAATCCCCCATGCGGTAGAACAGCAGGATATCCGGATGCTCAGCCTTGATGCGCAGGAACTGCTGCATCATGGGGGTGTGTGCAGAATGATTCTTTACTTCAGTCACTTAATGCCTTTTGTTGTTAAAGGTTCTGAAGGATGTCCAGCCATCGGTGGCCCGCGGACCACAATGGGCGGGATGATGCCCTTAAATGGCCTTGCCGTGAAGCGAGTGGATAGGAGGGATGAGCAAACCTGAGTATTTATGTCTATATAACGATATCAGCACTGTTGCATTCACCGATCCTTGCGAAGTGAGGCCATGACATGGACCGATCGATCAATCAATACCGGTGAGGATACCCCACCTGCCCAACCCGCCTTGCCCGAAGTGCCACCGGACCGACCGATCCAATGGCTCACGCAGGGTATGCGGGATTTCCTGAAGGCCCCGTTGCCCGGATTGATCTATGGCCTCATTGCCAGTGGAGCAGGGTATCTGATCCTCTGGGGAGTGCGGGCCGAACCCTTCCTCATTCTCAGCTTTGTGGCGGGCTTTCTGCTGGTGGGCCCCTTGTCTGCTCTGGGCATCTACGAGAGCAGTCGATTATTGGAACAGGGTCAATCCGTCGGTTTCGTCGCTACATGGCGGGTATGGCGCGAAAACCCCGTAACGATAGGGCTTTACATCGCCTTCCTGTCAGTGGTGATGATTGCCTGGATTCGTTTCACCTCCCTGATGCTGGCCCTGTTGTTCGATCGCCTGCCCGCGGGATTGCAAACCGGGTGGTCTCCCTTGTTCACCAGTCTGGAAGGTCTCATGTTCCTGGGCGTTTTCGTTGTCAGCGGTGCGGCAGCGGCTTTTCTGGTCTTCGTGACCGGTGTGGTGACCCTTTGCGTGGTGACCGATCGTCGTGGTGATCTGATCGAGGGGGTTACAACCAGTGTGGGTGTGGTGCGGCGCAACCCTGCCACCATGGCGATATGGGCGATCCTGCTGGTGGGGTTGACTGCTGTGGGTCTGAGTACGCTGATGCTGGGGCTGGTGGTCATTCTGCCGGTTTTGGGGCATGCAACGTGGCGTGCGTACCGGGATCTTGTGCAGTGGCCGGCTTAAGCGCCCGCCTGGTTGAAGGTGCTGTCCAGCGGGTCAGGATCGTCTAGTCTCTCCCTAGGGGGTGGTTGGCGGCTCTTGCAGCCCGCGCAACCCCCGTTCACGACGCAGCCGGGTGCTGCGGGATCGGGCTCCGGCCCGGCCTTTTCAGTCACGCAGATAGGAGGTTCGTCCATGACAACATGGGTCATTGTCGCGGATGCGAGTCGGGCCAGAGTATTCAGTGCCGAAAAGTCCTTCAGCCCCCTGGTCGAAGAGGCAGACTTCACGCATCCCGAGGCCC
Source organism: Ectothiorhodospira sp. 9100 (assembly GCF_022227565.1). Lineage (NCBI taxonomy): Bacteria > Pseudomonadati > Pseudomonadota > Gammaproteobacteria > Chromatiales > Ectothiorhodospiraceae > Ectothiorhodospira > Ectothiorhodospira sp. 9100. The sequence continues at coordinate 22,706 of NZ_JAJNAN010000023.1, read as the reverse complement.
GATTACACGAACATGACCTGCAAGCCGACCGGATGGGGCGAACATTTGACAGCAGCGGCGACGGGCGTCACGCCATGGGGAAGGAGACGCCGCCCAAAAAGCACGAGGCCAATCGGTTTGCAAGGGAACTGTGTGAGCGGCTCAATGTGGCCCGTGCCAAGGGGCAGTTCACCAAACTCTACATCATCGCCGCCCCGTCGTTCCTGGGGGCGCTGCGCGGCTGCATGAACGCCGTCACGCAGAAGTCCATCGCCGGTGAGATCGACAAGAACCTCACCACTCAGGATCCGGAGGATATCCGCCGGCAGCTACCGCAGTTCCTTTGAGCCAACGGCCCTGCCGGGGCCGTGCCCCCACGCCCGGGGGCATCCCGTGGCGGTGGGGGTGTGCTCAGGACTTTTTTCCTACCAAGGGGACAAAGCGCACTGCCAGCACGCGCTGGCAATCCAGTTCTCCGCTCTCGTTGCGGGTGGCCACCACCAGATCCTGGCTTTGCCAGTCGGAATTCACCGGGATCACCATCCGCCCGTTGGGGCGCAACTGCTCTTCAAGGCTGGCGGGAATGCGAGGGGCGCCGGCGGTGACGATGATGGCATCGAAGGGGGCCTCCTCCGGCCAACCGGCATGACCATCGCCCACTCGGGTATGGACGTTGTCATAGCCCAGGGTTCGCAGGCGTTCGCGAGCACTCTCGGCCAGTTCCGGGATGACCTCAATGGTGAAGACCTCCCTGGCCAGTTCCGCCAGTATGGCGGTCTGGTAACCGCATCCAGTGCCCACTTCCAGCACCCGCGCCTTGGGGGAGAGGTTCAGCAGTTGTGTCATCAAGGCCACCACGAATGGCTGCGAGATGGTCTGCTGGTGGCCAATGGGCAGGGCGGTGTTATCCCATGCCTGGCTCTGTTGTCTGGCCGGCACAAAATGGTGTCGGGGCACCCGGGTCAGGGCCGCTTCCACCTCGGGCGCGAGGGATTGAAGGCCCGTGGTGTCGGCGGTGGCCTCAAAATCGAGGCGAATCTGCTCAATGAGCCGGGTGGCTGGGTCTTTCATCGTGCGGCACCTCCCATTGACGCCTGAATCGAGCCTGGGGAGGCTCGTGTCTCACGGCATGATAGTATTTCGCAGGCGCGCTGTAGAGGCCCGTACCGATCCATCAATGAACTGGGGGCATGCATGAACATGGGAATGGATGAAAAACGTGATTTCCAGCGTTTGCAGGTGGATCATCCGGTCAAGGTGAAGGAAATGGATTCGGGCCGGGAGCATCAGGGACTGGGGCGGGACCTAAGCCCGAATGGCCTGTCCTTTTATCTGGATGATCCACTGCCACTGGGGGCTCAGCTCACGGTAGCGATTGAACCGATCAAGGCCCTGGTGGCGCCTTTCAATGCGGAAGTGGAGGTGTTGCGGGTGGACCCGGAAGGTCTGGGTTACGTGGTGGCCACCAAGATCCAGCGCATGCTGTGATGATCAGTTGCGATGATGCCATCCTGGAGCGCCGGGCCAGGGTTCTCGGGGATGCCCTGCTGGCCCATGGCTGGCAGGTGGCGCTGGCCGAGTCCTGCACCGGGGGCTGGATTGCCAAGGTCATGACCGATATTCCAGGTAGCTCAGCCTGGTTTGATCGGGGTTTTGTGACCTACAGCAACGCCGCCAAGCGGGAGCAGTTGCAGCTAAGCCAGCAGATCCTGGATACCGCCGGTGCCGTGAGTCGCGAGACGGTTCAGGCGATGGTGGAGGGGGTCTTTCGCCATTGTGGTGCCGATCTTGCCGCAGCGGTCAGCGGTATCGCTGGCCCTGGGGGCGGGACGCCCGCCAAGCCGGTGGGCACCGTCTGGGTAGCCTGGGGCGCGAGGGGGCGGTCCATGCATGCTGAGTGCCTGCATCTGAACGGGGGGCGCGAGGCGATACGACGTCAGACTGTGGCCCGGGTGCTGGAGGGCCTGCAAACCCTGTTGGAAAGCCGATGAAGCCCCGTGTCAGGGATTGGCGACGGAGGGCGGGAGTGTGAGATACTTCCACGCTTTCCAGAATGGTTTCAGGGGGCGCCGTGGATGGCGCCTTACCACATGACTAGGGATGATCGAGAGGGCAGGATCTTGGACGAAAATCGTAAAAAGGCGTTGAGCGCGGCACTGGGCCAGATCGAACGGCAGTTCGGCAAGGGCGCTGTGATGCGCATGGGCGATTCCAGCGTGGTGCGCGATGTGTCGGTGGTGTCCACCGGGTCTCTGGCCCTGGATATTGCTCTTGGTGTGGGCGGTCTGCCTCGTGGCCGTGTGGTGGAGATCTTCGGGCCCGAGTCCTCAGGCAAGACCACCCTCACCCTGCAGGTGATTGCCGAGTGCCAGAAGGAGGGCGGCACTGCAGCCTTCGTGGACGCGGAACACGCCCTCGACCCCACGTATGCTCAGGCACTGGGGGTGGACGTGGACAATCTCCTGGTATCCCAGCCCGACACCGGTGAACAGGCTCTGGAGATTGCCGACATGCTGGTGCGTTCCGGTGCCGTGGATGTGGTGGTGGTGGATTCCGTGGCTGCGCTGACCCCCAAGGCCGAAATCGAAGGCGAGATGGGTGATACCCACGTAGGCCTGCAGGCACGCCTCATGTCCCAGGCTCTGCGCAAGCTCACCGCCAACATCAAGCGTTCCAACACCCTGGTGGTGTTCATCAACCAGATCCGTATGAAGATCGGTGTGATGTTCGGTAACCCCGAAACCACCACCGGCGGCAACGCCCTGAAATTCTACTCTTCCGTTCGACTGGATATCCGCCGTACCGGCGCCATCAAGAAAGGCGACGAGGTGGTCGGCAACGAAACACGGGTAAAAGTGGTCAAGAATAAGACAGCCCCGCCGTTTCGTGAGGCGCACTTTGAAATCCTCTATGGCGAGGGCATCTCGCGTCTGGCTGAAGTCATTGACATGGGCGTGAAGGACGGCATTGTCGACAAGGCCGGCGCCTGGTACAGCTACAAGGGGGAACGCATCGGGCAAGGCAAGGATAATGCCCGTAACTTCCTCAAGGAAAATCCCGAGATAGCCGCGGATATCGAGTCCCAGGTCCGTGAGAAGCACATGCCCAAGCGGAAACCAGTCGAGAGTGACAGCAGCGAAAGCGAAGCCGCCGAAGGCTGAACAGGATCCTCAGGATTGCGCCCTGCGCCTGCTGGCACGCCGCGAGCACAGTCGATATGAGCTCGCAGGCAAGCTGGCCGCACGGGGGTTCGCCAGGGATAGCGTGGAAGCGGCGCTGGATGATCTCGAATCCGATGGCTGGCTCAGCGACTCGCGTTTCGTCAGTGAATTTGTACGTTACCGAATCCGCCAGGGCCAGGGCCCTTTGCGCATCACCGCCGATCTTCGCCACCGCGGTATCGATGAGGCGCGGGCCCGCCAGGCCCTGCAAGCAGCAGAGGTGGACTGGCAGGTTCAGGCCCTTGATGTGTACGAGCGCCGCTTTGCCGGCGAGCCACCCCGGGACTACAGGGAACGCGCCCGGCAGATGCGTTTTTTGCAGAGCCGGGGTTTTTCCGCGGAAATCATCCGCCGGGTCATGAATGAAGTAGGCAAGATATGAAAAGCGCCGATATCAGAACGAGTTTCCTCGAATACTTCCGCTCCAAGGGTCATGAAGTGGTGGCTTCGGCCCCCTTGGTCCCCGGAAATGATCCCACCTTGCTGTTCACCAATGCAGGCATGGTGCAATTCAAGGAGACCTTCCTGGGGCTTGAGCAGCGTGCCTACCAGCGGGCGACGTCCTCGCAGCGCTGTGTGCGCGCTGGCGGCAAGCACAATGACCTGGAAAACGTGGGCTACACCGCACGGCATCACACGTTCTTCGAGATGCTGGGCAATTTCAGTTTCGGCGATTACTTCAAACGTGATGCCATTCACTACGCCTGGGAGTACCTCACTCAGGTGCTCAAGATGCCTGCCGACAAGCTTTGGGTGACAGTCTACGAAACAGATGACGAGGCCTACGACATCTGGGTGAAGGAGATCGGCGTTCCCGCGGACCGTGTGACCCGTATTGGTGATGAACCGGGTGGCGGTTCCGACAACTTCTGGCAAATGGGGGATACCGGCCCCTGCGGACCCTGTACCGAGGTTTTTTATGACCATGGCCCGGGTGTCTGGGGTGGTCCCCCGGGTTCGCCCGAGGCTGACGGGGATCGTTACATCGAGATCTGGAACCTGGTCTTCATGCAGTACGACCGGGACAGCGAAGGCACCCTGACCCCCCTGCCCAAGCCTTCCGTGGACACGGGTATGGGCCTGGAACGTCTGGCTGCAGTACTGCAGGGTGTTCACTCCAATTATGAAATCGACCTGTTCCAAAACCTTCTGGATGCCGTGGGTCGCATCATGGGCAGTGACGACACCCATGCCCCCTCCTATAAGGTGATTGCCGACCACATTCGTTCCTGCAGCTTCCTCATTACCGACGGCGTCATGCCAGCCAACGAGGGGCGTGGTTACGTGCTGCGCCGAATCATTCGTCGCGCCGCCCGCCATGGGCACAAGCTGGGCATGACCGATCCCTTCTTCCACCGGCTGGTGGAGCCCCTGGTGCGAGAGATGGGGGAGGCCTATCCCGAACTGGCCAAGGCGCAAAAGCAGGTGGAGCGGGTGCTGCTGCAAGAGGAGGAGCGCTTCCGTGAAACCCTGGAGCATGGCCTCAAGCACCTGGAAGAGGGCCTGGATAAGGTCTCTGACAAGACCATTCCCGGTGGCCTGATTTTCAAGCTTTATGATACCTACGGCTTCCCCGTGGATCTGACGGGCGACATCGCCCGGGAGAAGGGTCTGGAACTGGATATGGCCGGCTTTGAACACGAGATGGAGCAGCAGCGTGATCGTGCCCGGGCCGCCAGCAGTTTCCGTATGTCTGATGCCGGCACGGTGGCCAAGGGCATATCAGACTCCCGCTTTGTGGGCTATGAGCATATTGAGGAGCAGGCCCGTGTCTTGCGCCTGGCCGGTAGTGATGGCAAACCCGTGGACAGCCTGAACGGCTCCAGCGAAGGCAGTGTGGTATTGGATGTCACCCCGTTTTATGGGGAGTCCGGTGGTCAGGTGGGTGACACCGGTTTCATTGAAGGGCCGGATGGCCTCTTCCAGGTGAATGATACGGTGAAGCAGGGTGGCGTGTTCATCCATCGCGGTACCATGTTGCGCGGGACCCTGGAGACCCACGCGACCGTGTCTGCCCGAGTGGATGGTGAACGCCGTCGCGCCGTGGTGCTCAATCACTCGGCCACCCATCTGCTGCACGCCGCCCTGCGCGAGGTCCTGGGCGAGCATGTGCAGCAGAAGGGCTCCCTGGTAGCCCCGGATCGCCTGCGCTTTGACTTCTCCCACTTCGAGCCCATCAGTAGTGAGCAACTGGCCCGTATCGAGCGCATGGTGAACCATGCCATTCGCGCCAATGCCCCAGCCGAGGCTCGCGTCATGCCGATCAAGGAGGCACTGGAAGCGGGGGCCATGGCCCTGTTTGGCGAGAAATACGGCGACGAGGTGCGAGTACTTTCACTGGGCGACTTTTCAGTGGAGCTCTGTGGCGGAATCCATGTGCAGCGTACCGGAGATATCGGTGTGTTCAAGGTGATCAGCGAGGGTGGGGTGGCCTCCGGTATCCGTCGCATCGAAGCCGTCACCGGCGACAATGCCCTGGACCATATGGACGATACCGAAAAGCAACTGGACGAGGCCGCACGGATGCTGCGCGCCGGCAGGGGCGACCTAATCGAAAAGATTCAGCAGGTACTCGATCGACACCGTAGCCTGGAAAAGGAACTGGAGGCCATGAAGGCCAAACTGGCCTCCCAGGCGGGTTCCAGCCTCACCGATCAGGCGGTGGAGGTGAATGGTGTGAAGGTGCTGGCAGCGCGTATGGACGAGGCCGATCCCAAATCCTTGCGGGATACCGTGGATCAACTCAAGAACAAACTGGGCGAGGCCATCATCGTTCTGGCCACGGCCCGCGATGGCAAGGTAAGCCTGGTGGCCGGCGTGACGGCAGGCCATTCCAGCACCATCAAGGCAGGCGAACTGGTGAACCAGGTGGCCCAGCAGGTGGGCGGCAAGGGGGGTGGTCGGCCTGATATGGCCATGGCGGGCGGTAATCGCCCGGAGGCACTGGACGAGGCCCTGGCTTCCGTGAAGGGTTGGGTGGAGTCACGTCTTTAATGGCTGGTCTTGAGCGTTGCCACCCTTTTTGGCTCCGTTCCTCGGCTGGATGGAGGACTTCAGCGCCTGGTGCGGACATACTGCTTTCGTGTACCCCGCTGCCTGTTGTCTAATGTCAACCTTATACCCAAGTAAATTAATATGGCATTGATCGTTCAAAAATACGGCGGAACCTCGGTAGGCAGCGTGGAGCGTATCCAGCACGTGGCCGATCGCGTGAGTCAGTCGCGTCGCCAGGGCCACGATGTGGTGGTGGTGGTATCCGCCATGAGCGGGGAGACCGACCGATTGCTGGGGCTGGCCCGCAGTATCCGCAGTGACGCCGACGGTCGAGAACTCGATGTGCTGCTGTCCACCGGTGAACAGGTGACCATCGCCCTGTTGTCCATGGCCCTGGAGAGCAAGGGGTGCCCAGCCCGCTCCTATACCGGTGCCCAGGTGCACATCCGTACTGACAGTGCCCACAACAAGGCACGGATCCAGGAGATCGATGGTGCCCGGGTGCGCCGTGATCTGGCTGACGGCAAGGTGGTGGTGGTCGCCGGTTTCCAGGGCGTGGATGAGTCGGGCAATATCACCACCCTGGGCCGTGGTGGCTCCGACACCACAGCCGTGGCCCTGGCGGCGGCCCTCAAGGCCGAGGAATGTCAGATCTTCACCGACGTGGATGGGGTGTATACCACCGATCCCCGTGTCGTACCCCAGGCCCGGCGACTGGACCGCATCACCTTTGAGGAGATGCTGGAAATGGCCAGCCTGGGATCCAAGGTCCTGCAGATCCGCGCTGTGGAGTTTGCAGGAAAATACAATGTACCGTTGCGTGTTCTATCCTCCTTTCAGGAAGGAGGAGACGGCACGCTCATCACCTTTGAGGAAGGGAGCATGGAACAGGCGCTCATTTCCGGAATCGCCTTCAACCAGAACGAAGCCCAGCTGACGGTGACGGGGGTTCCCGACCAGCCCGGCGTGGCCTACCGCATTCTTGGTGCGGTCGCTCAGGCCAACATCGAGGTGGATATGATTGTGCAGAACGTGGGGGCCGACGGCACCACCGACTTCACTTTCACCGTTCACCGCAACGATTTCGACAAGGCCATGGGCATCGTGCGTGCCCGGGCCGAGGCCCTGGGTGCCCGCGAGGTCTCCGGAGATCCAAAAATCGTCAAGATCTCTATTGTGGGCGTGGGCATGCGCTCGCACGCCGGCATTGCCAGCAAGATGTTCGAGGCCCTGGCGGGAGAGGGCATCAATATTCGTATGATCTCCACTTCGGAAATCAAGATCTCCGTGGTGGTGGACGAGAAATACCTGGAGTTGGGGGTGCGCGCACTGCACGATGCCTTTGAATTGGAGCGGGCACCTGCGGCGTAATGCGTTTTGACTGGGCCCGGGAGGGTGGACAGAGGATATATCCACTTTCCTGAGGTCCATCCAGGTTGAAGTCGGCACATGATGGCCGACCGGCACCAGGCCATAGAGTCTGGTTTACTATAAAACCAAGGTGATTGAAGTTCAGATTGGAGAAAAGGAAATGTTGATTCTTACTCGTCGGGTAGGCGAAACGCTGATGATCGGTGATGAAGTCACCGTGACCGTGCTGGGTGTGAAAGGTAACCAGGTTCGCGTCGGCATCAATGCACCTAAAGATGTGGCTGTGCATCGGGAAGAAATCTACGAGCGCATTCAGCGCGAGCAGGATCCCGATGATTACGTGGCTGGTAACGACCAGCCCTGAAAAGTGCCGGTGGAGTGACCGTACCCGGACGGGGCAGGGCGGGCGATTCGCAGGGCGTCCAACCTTTCCGGGTGGCGGTGTACTCCGGTCTTTACGGGAGCTTATCAAGAAGGTACCATACTGGCCTTCAATGAAGTCCCCCTCCCGGAGAGATGGCCGAGCGGCTGAAGGCGCTCCCCTGCTAAGGGAGTATGGGTCAAAAGCCCATCGAGGGTTCGAATCCCTCTCTCTCCGCCATACGATGCATCGAAGCCCCTGATTTCAGGGGCTTTTTTGTTTGCTGTCTGTGGCGATTGGCTCTGAGAGGGTAGGTGTGGGCACATCACCCGTCGGATCCTCGTAGACGCGTTTCTGTGAAGTCTCTGTCGAGGCCTGGGTAATGTCCTCGCTCGCGTCCGGGACTCTCGGGGTGACGGTCCCCTCAAAGCAACCCGGACGACTGTCCGGCTCCGCCCAGATGCGCCGCACAGAAATCCGGATCAGGGTCAGTTCATGTGACCATCCGGCACCGGCCACCGTGGTATGCCAGATGGCGCGCTCCCCGCAGGGTTCCAGTATCCCGTGCTCCTGGAGCGTGTCGTAGATCCGGTCGTTGGAGGAGGGGATGCCGGAATGACCCTCTGCGATGAGGTGGGCCCGCAGGGCATCAATGGCCCGTTTCGAGACCAGCCAGAGATCATCTCCCACCAGCCATCCGGCAGCGCCATTGCGGTTCAGGGGCAGTTCTCCCTGATCAAGCAGGTATCTCAGCCCAGTCAGCAGGCGTTCCCACAGTGGCCTGGTTCTGGTGGGCGCCACCCGGGGTGAATCACCGGCGCCCAGATTTCTTGCCACCGAAGATGACATTGGTGCCTGCGGCGGCGCCGGTGCTGGCCAACACCAGTGAGAAGCGGCCGCGCACGGCGCCGTGACCGACTGCAGCCGCGATGGAGGAGCTCATCAGCACAGTAAAACTAGACTTGCTGAGTGCGCATTCTGTGCGTAAACTGTGCACCCTTGGATTATCCCGTCTGGAGTAACGTCATGACCGCCATCTTCGCAGACGTGCTCGAGTCGACGCGCGAAGTCGGTACTTCGCGGTTCTCCGCATCGAATGTCGCCACCATTCTCGGCATGCAGCAGCAAGACCTGGCCGAGTTGGCGGGTGTCCATCGCAACACCCTTCGCACCCACCCGGAATCCCCCAAACTCCAATCCGCACTACGTGACCTCATGCGGGTGTTGTCGGCGGCCATGGCGGTGGAGTCGGATCTGCAGCGAGCCATCTTCCTGGTCAAGAACGAGCCCATTCCGGCCTTCCGCCACAAGACCGTGTTGCAATTGGTACAGGAAGGTCGCACCGACGATGCGATTGGCTATCTGGAGTCGATCAGCACCGGTTTCGTCGGGTGATCCTCGTTAACCTCCCTGCCGGTACTATCTTATTCCGGGCGCATACCCCGCAGTGGGCCAGCAGACCGACAAGCGGCGCGGGTGCCGCGCTCCAGGGGGGGGCGTTTTAACCGAGACGGCGTTGAGGCACTGTATCTATCGCTGGACGAGGTGACTGCGTTGCGTGAGTACCAGCAGACCTCACCCTTCCTGCCGCCCTGTACGATGTGCTCCTACACCGTGACGCTCCGAGATCTGGTTGACCTTCGCCAGTTGTATCGTGGGGAGCCCTGGGACGACCTCTGGCATGATTGGCGCGAGGATTGGCGGCACCTGAGGTTCGATCTTCACATCGAACCCCCCACTTGGGTTCTTGCAAACATGGTGTTGGCCCGTGGCTGCACCGGCATCCTTTTCCCGAGCCAGGTGCATGAAGGTGGTACGAACCTCATCGTGTACTCAGCCCGTCTCAAGCATGGGAATTCGGTCATGGTGAACGACCCGGACAGGCGGCTTCCCCGCGATCAATCCAGTTGGGTGCGCTGATGAACTGGCATACCATTGGCGCCGCCGGCCTACCATCAGCTGTCGGCTGTCTTCTCGGGGGCATGCGCGTATCGCTGGCTGACCGGCCCAGGCATATCAGCTTCCAAGGTGGGCGTCCAGAGCGGGCATGCTGCCAAGCTGTCCCGTCAACTCGCTGTGCTGAATCGGGCTAGCGCCCCGGAGGACATGAATCTGCCGGGCTGGTCTTTGCACCCACTCAGGGGCAACCTGTCGGAGCATTGGTCCGTTTCGGTCAGCGGCAACTGGCGGCTGACCTTCAGGTTCGATAACGGTGATGCAATCCTGGTCGATTATCAGGACTACCACTGAGGAGGGGCATGATGACGATGCACAATCCGCCGCACCCCGGAGAAATACTGCGCGATGACGTGTTGCCAGCGCTTGCCGTCATTTCATCAACCCAATGGGAGCTATCGATGACATTTCGCAAGACAGTCCTGACTCTGGCCATCACGTCTCTCTTTGCACTGGGGGGGGGAGTGGGTTGATTCGTCAGGCGACTCCAACGGCACAGCCAAACGGAAGAGCGACTCGATCCGTGCCGCAAAATAGGGGTGCGGCGCGCGAGACTCATTTTGAGGAGGCCAGATGGCACAGGCGATAGCGGTGGCAGTAGAACCCGTGGTGATTTTCCTTAAAAAGAACAAGGAGTATTACTTTTGGGTCTTTGGGTGCCTGATGGTGCTGTCCCAGACGGCACTGGCCGATGTTCCTGGAGTTGAGTTGGCACAGGTGGAGAAGTCCGAGGTCGTTGAGGAGGTGCGCCTGAATGGCACGGTCAATGCGCTGCGAACTTCGGCCCTGTCTACATTGGTTCCGGGGCAAGTGGATGAAGTGATGGTGGAAGTGGGTGACCGGGTTCACCAGGGGGATCCCCTGATCCGACTGGACTCGGAACTGGCGCAACTGACCCTGGAGAGTGCCCGCGCCGAGACACGAGAGGCGCGGGCTCGACTTGCCGAAGCGCGTCGCCGACTGGAGGAGGCGGAGCGTGTCGGAGCCGGTGGCCATATTGCCCGCACCGAAATCGGCACCCGCGAGAGTGAAGTGGCCACCGCCGAGGCCACTGTGGCTCGTCTGCAGGCAGCCGAGAGGCGCGAGCAGGCGGTGGTCCGATACCATCGCATCGATGCGCCCTTTGATGGGGTGGTGACCGAACGTTATAGCGATCTGGGCGAGTGGGTGGATCCGGGATCTGAGCTCCTGCAACTGGTGGACACCGAGAACCTGCGGCTGGATTTTCGGGTACCGCAGGAATTTCATGGGCGGCTCGATGAGCGGACCATGCTGGAAGTATGGCTGCGTGGCCGGGCCCAGGAAGCGCTGCAAGCAGAGATTCGCACGGTGGTGCCGGTGAATGATGCCCAGGCACGGACCTTCCTGATCCGGGCCGCCAGGCCGGAGGGACGGGACCTGCCGCCGGGTACCGCCCTTTCGGGCCTCCTCAGGATTCGTCAGGGCGAGGAAGGTCTGTCGATACCTCGGGATGCGATCAACCGGTATCCCGAGGGCCGCACCACGGTCTGGGTTGCCGAACAGGACGACGGGGATAAGGGGCATTACCGTGTGACCGAACAGCGCGTCCGCCTTGGTGTCAGTTACGATGAGCGGGTGGTGGTCACCAACGGCCTCAAGGAAGGCCAATGGGTGGTTTCGCGGGGCAATGAGGTGCTGGAGGAAGGCATGCGGGTGAGGCTGTCTGAAAGGGAAAGCAACTGATGTTCGCCGCCATTATCCGTCACGGTATCCTGGTGACGGTGATCACCCTGATCCTGGTGATTCTCGGCGTGGCGGCGGCCTTGCGCATTCCGGTGCAGATGATTCCGGATCTGGAGGTCCGCACCGTGACGATCGAGACCCGCTGGCCGGGTGCCACGCCCCAGGATATCGAGAAGGAAATCCTGATCGAGCAGGAGCGCTATCTGCGCAATGTGCCCAACCTCAGCCGCATGTCTTCCAGCGCCAACAGCGGCGCATCCGAGATCGAGCTGGAATTTCCATTCGGTGTCGACATCACCGAAACCCTGATCCAGATCAATAATGCCCTGACCCAGGTACCGGACTACCCTCAGAACGTGGACGAACCGCGGGTGGTGGCGGCCTCGTTCTCCGCCAATGCCTTCATGTACTACCGGGTATCCACGCTGGAGGGCAACCCGAAGGATCTCGATATCGACCTGATGAAGGACTTTGTCGAGGATGAGGTGCGTCCCCGCATGGAGGGCGTCTCCGGTGTCTCGGAAGTGACGGTCGGTGGTGGCGCCGATCGCCAGATGCAGATCATTGTGGATGAGCAGGAACTCGCCCAGCGGGGTATCAGCCTGCTGCAGTTGCGCGATGCCATCACCGCGCGCAACCAGGATATCTCCGGCGGTGAAGTGGATTCCGGCAAGCGTCGGTACTTGCTGCGCACTGTGGGTCGCTTCGAGACTGCCCGGGAGCTTGAGTCGCTGGTGATCGCTCGCACTGGAGACAGCGTTCTGCGTCTGTCCGATGTGGCCAGGGTGGAGCAGGGGCAGGCCCGTCAGCAGGCGGTTTCCTATGTGAACGGGCAGCGGGTCATCGGCCTTCAGGTGCGCCGCGAGAGCGGCTCCAACGTCATCGATATCAAGCGCAACATGATCGCCGAGGTGGAGCGAATCAATCGGGAACTGCTCGAGCCCGAAGGTTTGCAACTCACGCTCAACACCGATGACGTGCGTTATGTGGAGGCCTCCATCGTCAATGTCTGGACCAACCTGGGCATTGGGGCGGTCTTTGCAACCCTGGTAATGTATGCCTTCCTGCGCTCATCCAGGGCGACCTTTGTGGGCGTGGTGGGCATCCCGCTGTGCGCCCTGGCGGCATTTCTCGGGCTCATGATCACAGGCCGTACCATCAACGTGATTTCCCTGGCGGGCATCGCCTTTGCCATCGGTATGACGGTGGACAACACCATCGTTGTGCTGGAAAACATCGAACGTCATCGTCGCCTGGGGCTGGACCGTTTCAGGTCGGCCCTGCAAGGGGTCCAGGAGGTCTGGCCAGCCGTGCTGGCTTCCACCAGCACCACGGTGCTCGTGTTCTTGCCGATCCTGTTTATCCAGGAAGAGGCCGGACAGCTCTATTCGGACGTGGCCATTGCCATCTCCTCGGCCATCATTGTCTCCATGGTGGTGGCGGTCATCCTGATTCCCACCCTCAGTTCCCGCCTGAAGTTCGCCAGTGATAATCGCCATCTGCCGATGGATGAGGATGGCAATGTGCTGGGCGCCCGCTGGGAGCGGTTCGTGATCCACCGGGTTCGCTGGCTGATCGCCACACCGATGCGGCGGCTTGCGGCGATCGTCCTGACGGTGGCCTGCAGCGCCCTGATCATTGTCTTTTTGACGCCCCCGGCGGAATACCTGCCCGAGGGTGAGGAGCCCAAGACCTTCGCGGTGATGAACGCACCGCCCGGTTACAACCTGCGGGAAATGGAATCCTACGCCAAGGAAGTGGAGGCGCACTTCCTGCCGCACGTAGGCGCCGATGGCGAGGCCTATGCCCGGGGAGAGACCAGCGTACCCCCTTTGCGCAACCTGAATATGCAGGTCCAGCCCACCCATGTGCGGATCATCTCGGAAACCCTCGACCCGACGCACATCGAGGCCCTGATGGATGAGATCACTCGGTTTTACGAGGGCTTCCCGGGAATGCGGGCCTTTGCCTCCAAGGGCTCGATTATCTCCAGCAATGACGGCGGAACCCGTAGTATCAACGTGGATGTATCTGGCGCCAACCTGCAGGATATTTACCAAACGGCAAACCGTGTGTACGAGCGGGCGCAGGATATCTTCGATCGCCCCCGCATCCAGACCCAACCTTCGGCACTCACACTGGGACAGCCGCTTATAGAGGTTCGGCCCGATTATGAGAAGGCTGCGGAACTGGGTCTTGATACCGAGGCGATTGGCTTCACTGTGGCCTCCATGACGGAAGGCGCCTACGTGGATGACTTTTTCCTTGACGATGACAAGATCGATATCTACCTCTACGGGGAGCAGGGGCGGGATACAGGTCTTGGGCGGCTGTCCAATGTCCTGGTGCACACGGAACAGGGGGCGACCCTGCCGTTGTCCAGCCTGGCGAGTATCGAGGAAACCGTGGCTAGCAGCACCGTGCGACGGGTCGACGGCCGTCGCACCGTGACACTGAATATCATCCCGCCCGATGACGTGGCCCTGGAAGCCGGTGTTGAGCGGGTCCGCGACGATCTGGTGCAGGCCATGCGCGACGCAGGTGAGGTGCCATCGGGCATCACCATGACCCTGTCCGGTGCCAGTGATCAGCTAGAGGCCACCCGGAATGCCCTCAGTGGCAATTTTCTGATTTCCCTGTCCATCGTCTATCTGCTGCTGGTGGCCATCTTCTCTCACTGGGGTTTCCCGTTGCTGATCATGACGGCCATTCCTCTGGGTATTGCCGGTGGTATCGTCGGCCTCGCCCTGATGAACCTGGTAGGTTCCATGCTGCCCGTCATCGGTCTGCAGCCGTTGCGTCAGCCCTTTGACATGATCACCATGCTCGGTTTTCTGATCCTGCTGGGGACGGTAGTAAACAATCCGATCCTGGTGGTGGATCAAGCCCGGATGAATCTTCGGCGCGCTGGGATGAGTGTGGTGGAAGCTGTGGCCCGGGCGGTCCAGACCCGGTTGCGACCGATTGCCATGACCACCCTGACAACTGTATGTGGGTTGTCACCGCTGGTCTTTCTGCCCGGTGAGGGAACAGAGCTGTACCGGGGCGTCGGCGTGATCGTCCTGTTCGGCCTGATGGGAGCTGCGGTGGTGACCCTGACCTTCCTGCCAGCCCTCTCTGTCTTTGTCCTGACAAAGGGCGGTCATCGAGCGATGGACGTACGCCACGACTTGTAATACCGTCTGTCAGGCCAACAAAGAGAGATAGATCGAGGAGACAAAAATGAAGAAGATCCTGATAGGTATTGCCGCCGCTGCCCTGATGGCCCCGGCCTTCGCCGACGAGATGGCCACACCTGATGAGGCCAAGGCGATGAGCGAGAAGGCACAGAGCGCCGTCAACGAGATGGGTAGCGAGGCGGCCTTCGCAGCCTTCGCCGACCCGGAGGGTGACTTCCAGGAGAAGGATCTCTACGTGTTCTGCATGGACATGGATGGGGTCATGCTGTCGCACGCGGTGAAGCCCGAGCTGGCCGGCAAGAACCTGCTCGATTTCAACGAATACGGGGATCTGCTGTTCCAGGATATGGTCACTCTGGCCCAGGAGTCCGGCGAAGGCTGGGTGGACTACAACTGGCCTTATCCTGGCACTGATGAGATCAAGCAGAAGACGAGCTACATTGCGACCAACGACGAGGGCTTCTTCTGCGGGGTCGGCGCCTACAAATAACCTGATTTCCCAGCCCCGTGAAATGTTCTGGGGCCGGCGCTAACCTGGCATGGGGTGGCACAGGACGTGCTGCCCCATCTTTTCGTTATACAGGGCAAGTCAGTCTCACTCCGGTCGGGACTTGACCTCGCGCAAGCTTTTTCGTCTTCGCCCCGGGAAGCTGTATCGTTTGCTTGACATCTTTTCGCGTCAACGTAGACTTACATCCAGGCTACAGTTCGGGTGATTCAGGCAGTCGAGATTCAGCAACGCGAATACTGTGGCAGTGCTTGGAAGATCACCGATTTCCTCAAGAAATCCGGTTTTTAAACCTAGAGGGCTTTACCCATGAGCGAATACAGAGCGAGCAAGCCGAGCAACCCCGCTGACGACTGGAAGCTGTGGCTGGTAGTCAATCCAGGTACCTGGCTGATGCCGATCCTGATGACTGTACTGGTGGTGGCTCTGGTAGTGCACGCCTTCGTTTACAGCAATGACAGCTACAACCCGCTGACGTACGAAGTGTCCGCGGAAGCCGTTGCTGAATAATCTGACGTAATTGGAGGGTTTATACCATGTATGACAGCATTTCCGGCCTGAGCGAAGAGCAGGCACAAGAATTCCACGAACAGTTCAAGACCACCTTCACCGTGTTCATGGTGCTGGCCGCTGTGGCCCACTTCCTGGTGTATCTGTGGAGACCGTTCTACTAAGAACGGAATGGCTGTCTTTTTGAGGCAGCGGTACGGGTGGAGGAGTGACCGGTGTACCCGTGGTTGATCGGGCTCATCGGCTTCCTCCACCTTCCCACTTTCTTTCCGTTTCTTTCCTTGTATTCCCTACATGTGGCGAGATGAGGGCGTAGGTAGGAGTTTGACTAAAAGCATCGGGTATTGCAACCCCCTGCGCATGCTTTATCGCCAGTCCTCCGAATTTCCCGGTGTCTCTCCGACGCCATCGGCCCCCACTCCGTCAAATCCCTGACACTACGTGAAATCTGCACCTCTCATCGGTGCCGGTCCCTCTTCTGCGTGGCCGAAAACCGGCAAGGCCTGGCCGCTTCACGCAGCTTCAAACCTTAATTGATGATCCTGGGCGGCCATTGGTTGCCACCCGAGAAGGATCTGATCGAGATGGCATGCACCGTGCATCGGATGTTCCAAACAACATCAAACGGGTGCACCGATGCGCAAGAAAATTCTCTGGGTTTTAGGTGGCTTGGTCTTTATGGTCCTGATGACCCTGCTGGCCTCCACCGTGGGTCTGGCCTGGGCCAACCTCCCTGGGCTGCTGCTTGTGGTGGGTGGAACCTGGCTAGCCTCCGTCATCGGACATTCCCCGAAACCGGTCATGGACTTGCTCAAGCGTCTGCCTGAACTGTTCAGACAGCCTCCGGTTGTCCATCTGCCCACCCAGGATCATAAGCGTCTGCTTCAGGTG
This sequence comes from Ectothiorhodospira sp. 9100, assembly GCF_022227565.1. Classification (NCBI taxonomy): domain Bacteria; kingdom Pseudomonadati; phylum Pseudomonadota; class Gammaproteobacteria; order Chromatiales; family Ectothiorhodospiraceae; genus Ectothiorhodospira; species Ectothiorhodospira sp. 9100. The sequence goes on along the minus strand of NZ_JAJNAN010000023.1, from coordinate 6,032 downwards.
GCCGATTTGTGTCGCCGTGGTCAGGTGCGCAGCGCCGAGAATACTGCCAAGGATATCGGGGACCCTTTTCTAAGAGCCGGGAGCCGGTTGGCCCTCGACCGTCATAGCGGTGACGAACTGCTGCGCATGCTGCAATGGCGCATCCGCCGCCAGAAAGAGTCGGATCATCGGGATATCCGCATCCTGCGCACCATGGCCACGTTCGCCCCGGCGTTCGGCATGCTTGGCACGCTAGTGGGGCTGGTGGCCTTGTTGGGCAACCTGGGTACCTCCGGCCTGGAATACGTGGGACTGGCCATGGGTTTTGCCTTGATGAGCACGCTCTATGGTCTGCTGGCGGCTAATCTCCTCTTCAAACCTCTGGCCCTCAAACTGGAGGATCGATCCCGGCACCAGCTGCTTTACATGAATTTCCTGCTGGATGCGGTGCTGATGCTCCATGAACGTCAACATCCCGTCATGATCAACGAATTTCTGGAGTCCGTTCCCCGTGATGAAGCCGTTGAACCGGCAAGGGCACCGCTCAGGGCTTTATCACAGGAGAGGCTGAGGGCATGACGACTTCTGTCTGGCGCACGACTGCAGACCACCGGAATGGCCCTGCTGAGGTCTCTTACCGGGATCGGGAACGCGTTGAGTTCGAAGAACCAGGGCAGGGAGGGGATGGCGGTTGGACAGTGGGCTACCTGGATGTGTTGCTGGTGCTGGTAACACTGTTTGCCGCCTTGCTGGCTGCGGCCTATCTGCAGATCGATGAACTAAAGGAGCAGTTCGCCAAGGTGGAAGGTGAACCGGAAGCCGCATACCAGCAAACCCTGGTGGATCCGGTGATGCCGGTCGCTTTTCCGGGCATCCCAGCCCTTGAGGCGATGCCCGTATGGCTCGAGGAGTCGGCCCCGCCGCCGATATCATCGGCATCCCATCTCGCGCCTGAACTGTTGACCCAGACCCTCCCGGCTTTGGCCGCGGTGGAGGAGGCTCCGATTGTTCGTATTGAGTCGGTACCGGCGCCTATCCTGCTTGAACCTGTCGAGCCCCTGCGGATGCCGCCGGAACTCGAGGCGCTGGCCAGCCTGGTGGCGAGCCAGGGGGCAGAACAATCGCTGGAGCTGATCATCGAGGATCATCAGGTACGTCTGGAAGTGGGTAATGACATCCTGTTCCCTTCTGGTGCAGCCCAGTTGAGTGCGGCGGGCCTGGATCTTCTGGCGGAGGTCTATCAGGTTCTTGCCCAGGAGCCATTGAGTATTATCGTTGAGGGGCACACGGATAATGTCCCCATCAATACGGAGCGATTTCCCTCCAACTGGGAGCTATCCTCCCTGCGCGCTACCACGGTGGCCCGGCAACTCATTGAACTGGGTATACCTGCCGAGCAATTGCGCGTTGCGGGTCATGCCCACACACGCCCCAGGGTCGCTAACGACACGCCGGAAAATCGTGCCCTGAACCGCCGCGTGAGCCTGGTGCTTGAGGTGCCCCAGTAAAGAGATTTGTTTTATTCTTGCCTATACTGATGGGCATGATAATACTCAATACCATTATGGATCTGGCGCTGACGGCGGCCCCCTGGCTGCTCCTGGGTTTGTTGGTCGCAGGCCTTATCAAGGGGTTTCTCTCCGAGGCCCGAATGAAGAGTTGGGTGGGTGGGGAAGGCTTGAAGGGCATTTCCCGGGCTGCCGTCATCGGTGCGCCATTGCCCTTGTGCTCCTGTGGGGCGATCCCCACCGGCCTTGCCTTGTACCGGGGTGGGGCAGGGCGAGGGCCTTCCACCGCCTTCATGATTGGCACGCCAGGGATCGGGGTGGATTCGCTGGCCATCAGCTATGCCTTGCTCGGTCCCTTCATGATGGTGGCAAGGGCGGCGGGTGCGGTCACAACGGCCGTGACCACTGGACTGCTGGTCAACCTGAGTCGCCCCACTGTGACGCCGAGCCCCGAATCTCCTGATTCAGGCGCGACGGAAGACAGCTGTTCCAGCGGTTGTTGCAACACGGGTTGCGACGGCGATCCCAAGCCTGAACCACAGGCTGCAGCGGCAGGCGTGGCAGGGTGGCGGGTTCGCCTGGCCTCCGGCATGCGCTATGCCTTCTCCGATCTACTGGATGACATCAGCACCTGGATACTGGCTGGGCTGATCCTTGCCGGTGCGCTGGTGGCCCTGGTGCCCCCGGAGTCCCTCTCGCAATGGGGTAGTGGGCCGCTGGCCATGCTGGTGATGGCTCTGATCGGGGTGCCGCTTTACATTTGCGCCACCGCAGCCACACCGGTGGCGGCGGGAATGCTGATGGCCGGTGTCTCCCCTGGCACGGCGCTGGTCTTCCTGCTGGCGGGACCCATCACCAGCATGGCCACGCTGGGGGTTTTGCGCCGGGAAATGGGCAATCAGGCTCTGGCACTTTACATGACCGGCATCGTGACCACCACGATCGCACTGGGGCTGACATTGGATCTGATTGTGAAGGCCAGTGGCCTGGATCTTGTTCAGCAACTGGGGGCAGCCCGTGAGTTGACACCCATGTGGCTGGAAATCACCGCCCTGGTGATCCTTCTGGCTGTGGCAATTCGCCCGGTACGCCGAGTCCTGATGCCTCGCTGGAGCTGAGCCATGTGTAGACATGAAGGGATGGACCTGATTGAACCACTCACATGCTAGATCAGGGCCAAGTGGCCGGCCTGGATGGCTGCCGGGGGCGATGGTTGTGCGTGATGGGCGATCCCCAGTGCCCTGAGACGATCCGCGCCTTGATCCTGGAGAACCCAGGCGATCTCCTGCGCCTGGATCCCCGTCCCCAGGTGGTGGGTGCGGACATCCCCATTGGCCTGGCAGACACGGCACCTCGCCGTGCCGATAGGGAGGCCCGTCAGCGCCTGGGTCGCCCGCGCGGCAGCAGCGTGTTTCCGGCACCCTTGCGGGTGATGATGAAGGCTCCATCCTACGAGCAGGCCTGCCTCATGGGTCGCCAGCAGGCGGGGCGGGCCCTGTCCCGGCAGGCCTGGAACATCATTCCCATGATCCGAGCCATGGACGACTTCCTGCAGGCGGGTAATGACCGTCAGGCCTGGGTACGGGAGGTGCATCCTGAACTGAGCTTTCAGGCCTGGAATCAGGGGCTGGCCATGACCCACAACAAGAAGACCCCTGTTGGGCGGCAGGAGCGACACCAGTTGGTGGAAGCGACGTTTCCAGGAGCCTACGAGGCGGCCTGCAGTGATCTGGTCAACGAACGCTACGCACCGGACGACTTGCTGGATGCCTTCGCCGTATTCTGGACCGCGGCGCGGATTGCGCAAGGGCGCGCCATCCAACTGCCCGAGATGCCCGAGAAGGACGCGACCGGATTACGGATGGAAATAATGTTTTAATGAACCCTACCCGGAACACGTGGATACCATGATCACGCAACTGACCCAACCTGGATGGGACGCAGGTGGTGGACGAAGAAATCCTCTTCGAAGAGGTGGGTGAGCGCATCCGGGATGTACGCACAGGGCCCGATGGTGCCCTGTACCTGCTTACGGACAAGGCGGATGGGCGCGTGCTGCGGGTGGATGCACCGCCGGCCCGGTGATGGCGCTGATGGGCTGGATTAAGACTCACCGTCCGGTACGCGCTCCAGGATGATGGAGAAATTATTCACCGGCATGTCGATCACGGATTGCAGCGATAGCCCGTGTTCCCGCCCCAAGGTTTCGATGTCTGCGATGTCCCGCACGCCCCAGTCCGGGTTCTGGGCCCGAAGGTACTGGTCAAACCGCTGGTTGCTGGGCGCTGTGTGCGTCCGGTCGCGGGAGTAGGGGCCGTAGAGGTAGAGTAGACCGCCGGGTGTGAGGTACTGGCCAGCACCTCTCATCAGGCCTTCCGTGGTGGCCCATGGCGAGATGTGCGTCACATTGATGCAGACCATCGCGGCAAACCCATCCGCGGGCGGGCGATCCGATTGCCCCAGCCCCCAATCCGCCTGACCCGCATCCAGCCGCACCGGCGCCTTGAGATTGGGCAGGGACGCGCTCTCCCGCCAAGCCGCAATACTGCTCAGGTGATGCGGATCCACATCGGTGGGCCACCAGGTGATCCCGGGGAATGCGCGGGCAAAGTCCACCACATGCTGGCCAGTGCCGCTGCCCACCTCCAGCACGTGGCCGCTCACATCCGCAAGGGCATCCCGCAGGACGTCCAGAATGGGGGTGATGTTTTCGTGGTAGGAGGGCGAATCCAGGCGAGCGTTGGCGGACATGAAGTCAGGCTCCAGGGCTCATTGGTGTGGGTCGTGTGCGGCGACTGGGGCAATCAGCATGAGGGAACCTCGAAAAATCGCCCCAGTCAGGGCATCATACCCCCAACGCTCCCAATCGGGTGGATACCCGTCGTGCAATCCGGATTCACTGACCAGGAACCCATTGGGCAGGGCCCCGTGCATGCATCCTCCTCAAGCGCTGCCAATACCCAAGCTCAAAGCCCTCGGTGGACTCGACCGCGATCTGCAACAGTCGTTGTTGAGCCAGATCCGCGACCTCTGGACCCATACCTCCACCGCTCTGGAGGGCAACAGCCTCACCCTGGGCGAGACCAAGTTCATCATCGAGGAGGGGCTGACGGTCTCCGGCAAGCCGTTGAAGGATCATCAGGAGGTGATGGGGCATGCCCGCGCCATCGCACTGGTCTACAACGCGCTGGGCGGGGCGGTCACCGAATCGCACTTGTTTGACCTGCACCGGGCGGTGCAATCAGAACTCGTGGCGGACATCTACAAGCCCTGCGGGGCCTGGAAAGTGGAGCCCAACGGCACCTATGCCGTCACCGAGGAGGAGCGCCAGACCTTCATCGAGTACGCCTCGCCCGAAGACGTGCCCGCACTGATGGCGGGGTGGCTGGCGGAGCTCAATCGGCTCGCTGACGAATCCCTGAGCGAGACGGACGCGGTCGATGCCTATGCCCGGTTGCACCTGGGGTTCGTCCACGTACATCCGTTCTGGGACGGCAACGGGCGCCTGGCCCGCCTGTTGAGCAACATCCCGGTGCTGCGCTGTGGTCATCTGCCGGTGGTGATCGATGTGCGCGACCGCAAGGAATACATCGACATCTTGGCCCAATACGAGCTGGCAAGCGGGCAACTCACCGCCGACACCGGTGTCTGGCCCGCCGAGGCCCAGGAGGCACCCTTCCGGGCGTTCTGTCAGCGGTCCTACCAGGCAACGCGGCAACTGGTTGAACAGGCGAGTGAGCAGCAGGCGAGGCGCGACCTTCGCCGCAACGTACACAAACCGCACTCGGATCGGGATGACGAATGACTGGCTGAACCGCCAGGGTTTAATCAGCATCCGCGATCAATGGATGAAAGCGCATGGTGATGCCTGAAATCGTCGTGTGCTCCCTTCTTATGAACCGCTCGGTGCGGACCCGCATGCCAGGTGGCGTGGGGAGGTCGGGCTAAACACCCGCCCTTACCCGATTCGCCATTAAATCCCCAGTTTCTCGCGGACTTCCGATAATGGTGTGCCTGAACTCCCACCCTCTGCCTCTTTGGCTTCCCTCAAGTCACGCAAATCCTCATAGTCGGAAAGAGCCTCCATGAGGCTCTCAAACTCTTCATAAGGAAGAACAGCGAATTCCTTCTTACCGTCACGTTCCAGGATGTTTGGATGTACTTCAATCATCTTAGGTGCCTCTCTTATATATCTCTTTACGATGTTTGATCCGGTAAATCATGACCAGATCAGGCGTTTCTATCTCGAATAGCGCACGATAGTTACCGACGCGCAGCCTGTATTCTGGGCTAAAATTGGTCAGCTTTTTCACATCGCCACTCAGATTGTCACATAGTGACTCCAAGGCATTCGCCATCCGTGCCGCGTCAGACTTGGGAAGCGACCTCAGGTAATTTACTGCCTTTGGCTTTAGTTCAATTCGATATTTCACATATCCAGCCTTCATGTCTCGAAAACATCAATCAGGCGAACGCCCGCCATCACCGGTGACAAAACCGGAGCAAAGCGGAGGTTTTGGCATCCGGTGGATGGCCTGGTTAGCT
>NZ_JAJNAN010000022.1:0-46428 GCF_022227565.1 Ectothiorhodospira sp. 9100 | reverse complement strand
TACATGCCCATGATGGTGGGTGCCCAGGTAGCGTTTGCCCGTTCGGTACAGGGTCTGGCGGAGGATCTCATGAACCTGCGCCCCACCGTGCTCATCTCGGTGCCAAGGATCTACGAACGTATCTATGGTCGCATCACCTCGGGGCTGGAGGCGAAGTCCGGTTTTGCCCGTTTTCTGTTCAACACCACGGTGTCTGTGGGATGGCGCCGCTTCGAGCACGAGCAGGGGCGCGCTGGCTGGCATCCCAGCCTGCTGCTGTGGCCGCTGCTGAAACGGATCATTGCCACCAAGGTGACCGAGCGCCTGGGCGGCCGGTTGCGTCTGGCTGTCTGCGGTGGTGCGCCGTTGCCACCGCCCATCGCGCGTTTCTTCATTGGCCTGGGGTTGCCCGTGTTCCACGGTTTTGGCATGACCGAGGCCAGTCCGGTGGTGGCCGTCAACCGGCCTGAGGACAACGTCCCCGCCAGCGTGGGGTGTGCGTTGCCCGGTGTTGAGGTGAGTATCGGGAAAGATCAGGAATTGCTGGTGCGCGGTCCTTCGGTGATGCAGGGCTATTGGAATAATGAGGAAGCCACCGCCGACACCATCGACAAGGATGGCTGGCTGCACAGTGGCGACAAGGCCCGCATCGACGAGCAGGGTCATATCTTCATCATCGGTCGCATCAAGGAGATCCTGGTGCTGGGCAATGGCGAGAAGGTGCCACCGGCGGATATGGAAATGGCCGTGACCCTGGATCCCATCTTTGAACAGGCCATGGTCGTGGGGGAGGGCAAGCCCTATCTCACCGCCCTGGTGGTGCTCAATGCCGAGGAGTGGAAAAAGCTGGCCGAGGAACTGGAAGTGGATCCAGGCAGCAACGAGGATCTGTTCAGCCGCAAGGTGGAAAAGGCCCTGCTGGAGCGTGCCGGCAAGCAACTGACCGAGTTCCACGGATACGCCCAAGTGCGTCGTCTCACGCCCACCCTGGAGCCCTGGGATGTGGACAACGGGCTGCTCACGCCCACCATGAAACTCAAGCGTGCGTTGATCCTGGAGCGCTACAGCAAGCAGATCGAGGCCATGTACGAGGCCCACAGCAAGCGCTGAAAAGCTTGTGAACGGATAAAACCAAAAGAAATCACCCAAGGGGGAAACATGCCATTCATCCAGTCCCGCAACGCCCTGTCCTGCGCCGTGGCCGGCGCTGTCGCCCTGTCCGGGGCCACCCTGTGGCAGTCACCGGTGAAGGCGGCCGGCTTCTATATTCAGGAACAGAGCGTCAGCGGCCTGGGCCGCGCCTTCGCCGGCGAGGCGGCGGTGGCCCAGGATGCCAGCACCATCTTCTTCAATCCGGCGGGGATGGTGTTCCTGCCCGGCACCGAGGTACAGGCAGCGGTGCATTTGCTGATGCCGAAGGCGGATGTGAGTGATGGAGGGTCAACAGTCACAACGCCAGGTACGTTGGGAAATCCGGTTTCCGGGCTCGGGGGTTCTGGTGGCAATCCTTACGATCCGACCCCGGTACCCAACCTCTTCATCTCCCATCAGCATGACGACCGTACCTGGTTCGGGTTTGGCCTGACTGCTCCGTTTGGCCTGGCCAATCACTACGACGACGACTTCTTCGCCCGCTACGACTCCACCGAGACCGAGTTGGCAGTGATCAATCTGCAGCCAAGCGTGGCCTATCGGCTCACGGACCGCCTGGCCCTGGGTGGGGGGGTCGATATCCAGTATGCGGATGCGACCCTGAAGAATGCGATCCCGGATCCCACGGTGCCGGGCGGCCCAACGGTTGCAACCGATGGTGAACAGGTGCTGGATGCCGATAGCTGGGACTATGGCTTCAATCTGGGCCTGCTGTGGCAGGCGAGCGACACAACCCGCCTGGGGCTCCATTACCGGCAGGGTATCAAGCATACTTTGGACGGCAAGGCCGGTGGGATCGCGCCCGCGCGCTTGGGGGGTGCCGAGACCCAGTTGGATGGTCGTGCTGATCTGCATTTGCCGGATATGCTGGCCCTGGGCTTGCGACAGGAAATGAATGATCGCTGGACACTGATGGCCCAGTACAAGTGGTTCCAATGGTCCAACTTTGACGAAATCCGGGTCCGCTTCGATAATGGTGACCCTGATAGCCCGACCGAGCAGAACTACAAGGACAGCTGGGCGCTGGCTGTGGGTGCCGAATACCAGTGGGATGATCGTTGGACCCTGCGCGGTGGCATCCAATATGATCGCACACCCACACAGGACAACTACCGCACCACCCGCACCCCGGACGGTGACCGCACCTGGTTTTCCGTTGGGGCCAGTTACGAGCAGGGGCCGCACTGGGGGTTTGACATGGCCTATACCTACATCGATATCTCAAAGGAGTCTCTGGATTTGAGTAGGACGTTTTTTAAGGGTGTCGAGATTCCAGTTGATGGTGCAGGCAATCTGCCCATTGAATCAACTGTCGACCTCACCGGCAACACCGAAGGCCACGTCCACATCCTCGCCGCCTCCGTGCGCTACCGGTTCTAGAACCCATGACCTCCACCTTCCCGGCCCTGTTGATTCGTGACGAGGTGCTTGGCTCCCGTCGTGTCAGTCTCGCGGAAATGGAACCCTCGGAGCTGATGGACGGGGCCGTGGAGGTGGCGGTTCGTTACTCCTCGCTCAACTACAAGGATGCCCTGGGCATCACCGGCAGTGGGCGGGTGCTGAGGCGCTCGCCTATCGTCGGGGGCATCGACGCCGCGGGCGAGGTGGTCTGCGCGGGCGATAACAGCGGCTTCAAGGTCGGTGATCCGGTGCTGGTCACTGGCTGCGGCCTGGGCGAGATCCACCATGGTGGCTTTGCGGGGCGTATCCGCGTGCCCGCCGACTGGGTGGTGCCGCTCCCTCGGGGGCTTAATCTGCGTCAGTCCATGATCCTGGGTACCGCCGGGTTCACCGCGGCCCTGGCGTTGCAGCGTCTGCGGGCCAACGACCAGGATCCGGGCATGGGCCCGATCCTGGTCACGGGGGCCAGCGGCGGGGTGGGCTCCCTTACCGTGAACCTGCTGGCGTCCCAGGGGTACGAAGTGGTGGCCCTGTCCGGCAAGACCCGCCGGCAGGACTGGCTCAAGTCCCTGGGCGCCGTCAAGGTCATGGATCGTCGCGGTCTCTCCCAGGGCTGGCGCCCGTTGGAGACGGCCCGCTGGGCGGGCGCGGTGGACACTGTTGGTGGTGAGATCCTGTGCTGGCTCACCCGCACGGTGGACGAGTGGGGCAATATCGTCACCATCGGGCTGGCGGGTGGCGCGGAACTACGCACCACGGTGATGCCCTTCATCCTGCGGGGGGTCTCCCTTCTGGGGGTGAGTTCCAGCAACTATCCCACGGAACGCCGCGCCGCCATCTGGACCCGTCTGGCCACCGACTGGTCCATTCCCCACCTGGATGACATCGCCACCGAGGAGATCGGGCTGGGGGAGCTGGAGTCAGCCAGCAAGCGGATGCTGGCGGGAGATGTGTACGGGCGGATCCTGGTGGATCTTCAGCGGTAGTCCCTGGTATTCAAGGATCACCCTCACCCCCTAGCCCTCTCCCGCAAGCCCGTCTATGTTCGATGGCCTGTCGGGGTGTTGCGGGGGTATTGGGGGCGCCGGCCGGGCGCTTCCCGAAGCGCCCCTACAAGGGCTTGAGTTCTTTCTCCATGACTGCTTCAGTGGAATATGCGAAAGATATGGGTAGGGGCCGTTCGCGAACGGCCCGCCAGCCTGTCCGAGGTTGATGGATTGTCGGGCTGGTGACGTGCTATCCGCTGTGCCGGCCGGGTGCTCAAGGCTTGCCGATCCCCGACAGGATGGATTCCTGAGTGATGACCTCGCGCATCACCCGACTCTCCGGGTGCCGTCCGCCGCAGATTTCCAGAACATTGCCATCCGCCAGATGGGCCTCCACGCTGTAGCCCAGGCCGGGTTCATGGTTCAGGGTGATGGTGCGGGTCTTGTCCGGCGCCAGTTGGAGGATCGTGGTGGTCTGCTGGGTGTCCACGTTGGCATAACCGATTTCCACCTTGGGAATGGTCTCCGAAGTGCGGTTCTGGACATGAACGATCAGGGTGCGGTCAGGCAGCGAGGCCCCCTGGTCGTGGCGGCAACCGGAGCCTGTCAGGCCCACCGTCAGGAGCAGTGGGATCAGGCAGAGTGTCATCATGGAGCGATTCATTTTCATGATTCCCACATTAGCGCTTTCTGATGGATCCGTCAGTGAGAATTATCATATGAACCCATAAAATGTTATCCCTCACTGGATCGATCACCATAAGATCCCGTGAGGAGCGCCGACCGCGAAGATCATGCAGCCACATGGATGGTGTTGTGTCACGATGCCTGGTTACACTGTGATGCAGCAAGAAAGGATACGACTTATGCCAAAACGTACCATGCGTCCCAGGAATGCCCGACGACTCCCGGCCCTGCTGCTGACCGCCTCCCTGGTGCTTGGCGCCTGCGAGCAACCTCCCGAGATGCAAGAGGCAGCGCCCGAGCGCCCGGTGCTGACCCTCACCCTGCAATCTTCCGAGGATATGGCCTCCCGTACCTTCAGCGCTCGGGCCGAGGCCGCTGAACATACGGCTCTGGCCTTTCGTGTGTCCGGGCAGGTGGCATCGGTGCAGGCGGACCTGGGGGACCGGGTGATCGAGGGCGACGTGCTGGCGCGGATGGATGACCGGGACTACCGTCTCAAGGTGCGCGAACTGGAGGGCCAACTGGAGGCCGCCGAAGGGCAGCTGCAAGAAGCCGAGGTGAATTACCGACGCGGGCAGACGCTGGTGCAGGACGGCACCATCAGCCGCGCCGATTTCGATAGTTTGCGATCGGCCTTCCGCCAGGCCCAGGGGCAACGGGATGCCACCCGCGAGGGTTTGGCCACTGCCCGTGCCGCGCTGGACGACACGGTGCTGCGGGCCCCCTTCGAGGCCCATGTGGCCCGCCGCAACATCGAACCCCACGAACAGGTCAGCCCGGAGCGCGTGGTCTTTGTCCTGGACCGCCTTGACGAGATCGAACTGCGGGTCGGGATGCCCGAGACCCTGGTGGTGCACCGCGATCAACTCACCGGCGTGAAGGTGCATTTCGCTGCACTGGGCCGCCAGTATCCGGGCCGGGTGCAGGCCGTGGGTGTGGACGTGGACGAAGATACCCAGACCTATCCGGTGCGCATCGTGGTGGACAACCCGGACCAACGCATCCTGCCCGGAATGACCGCCCGCCTGGATTTCCGGGCCGACCTGGATGCGGCGGGCGAGCAGGGTTATTTCCGGGTGCCCATGACGGCGATATTCGACCACGATGGCCAGCCCCATGTCTGGGTGCTGGACGAGGCCGGCGAGACAGCGACGCGCCGCCCGGTGAGCCTGGGGCCGCTGGAGCGGGATGGCGCGCGCGTCCAGGGTGACCTGCATGCGGGTCAGCAGGTGGTGACCGCGGGTGTGCAGCACCTGCGCGAGGGTCAGAAGGTACGCGTGCTCACCGAGGACGAGATGCGAGGTGCACGCCGATGAACGCCGCTGTCTGGGCCATCCAGCGGGGCCGTCTGATGGGCTTTCTGGTGGCCCTGATCGTATTCGTGGGGGGCTTCGCCTACACCCAGCTGGGTCAGCTTGAGGACCCGGAATTCACTGTGCGCACAGCGGTGGTTTACACGGAATACCCGGGCGCCCGGGCCGTGCGCGTGGAGCAGGAGGTGACCGAGCACATCGAGCTCAAGATTCAGCAACTGGGCGAGCTGGACCAGGTGCAGTCCCACAGTCGGGACGGGGTGTCAGTGATCTTTGTGGACATCCAGGAGCATCATGATCCGGAGAAGTTGCGACAGATCTGGGATGAACTGCGCCACAAGGTGAACGAAGCCGCCCGCGAGCTCCCCGATGGGGTGCGCGGGCCCATTGTGGACGATGACTATGGTGATGTGTACGCCCTGTTGATTGCCCTTACCGGCGAGGGCTACGGCTATGACGTGCTGGATCGGGTGACGGACAACGTGCGCCGTGAATTGCTGCGGGTACCTGGCGTGGCCAAGGTGGAACTCTTCGGGCAGCAGGGGGAGCGGGTGTTCGTCGAGACCTCCCGGGAGAAGGTGGCCGAGATGGGCCTCACGCCGCACCAGGTGGTCCAGGCCCTGAACCGTCAAAATGTGGTGGAACCGGCGGGTTTTGTGGAGATGGGGCCCCGGCAGGTGCGCATCTTTGCCAGTGGCGTGTTCGAGTCCCTGGAGGAAATTCGCAGCCTCTCCATCCGCAGTCCGGTGACCGGCAACCTGGTGTATCTGCGTGATTTTGCCGAGGTGCGCCGGGGGTTTGCGGATCCACCCCAGGCGCTGCTTCGCCATGGGGGGCAGGACGCCCTGGCCATTGGCATCGTCCCCTCCCAGGGAGTGAACGTGGTGGAGCTGGGGGACCGGATCAACAAGCAGCTGTCACGGATCGAGCCCACCCTGCCCGTGGGGATGTCCTTCGGCATCATTGCCAACCAGCCCCGCGAGGTGCAGGCGGCAGTAAGCGAGTTCATGATCAACCTGGTCACGGCGGTGGTCATCGTCATCGCGGTGCTGCTCATTGCCCTGGGGCTGCGCACGGGCCTGATCGTGGGGTCTGGCGTGCCCTTTACCATTCTGGCCACCTTCATCGCCATGTGGGTCACGGGGATTGACCTGCACCGGGTCTCTCTGGGGGCCTTGGTGATCGTGCTGGGCATGATGGTGGATAATGCCATCGTGGTGGCTGAGCTCACCGTCGTGAAGATGCAGCGGGGGCTGGACCGCGCACGCGCAGCCCGGGAGGCGGTGGGTGAAACCGCCTGGCCTTTGCTGTCGGCCACCCTGATTGCCGTGCTGGCCTTTTCGCCCATTGCCCTCACCGATACGGCAACCGGGGAGTTCACCCGCTCTCTGTTCTGGGTGGTGGGTTTTTCCCTGTTGCTCAGCTGGGTGCTGGCCATCACCGTCACGCCGGTGATGTGTCATCGCTGGCTCAAGGCCCCGGCCGAGGGCAGTGCAGGCAGTGATCCCTACGGGGGACGCCTGTACCGCGGTTTCCGCGGCCTGTTGGGTGGGGTGCTCCACTGGCGCCGTGCCAGTCTGGGGGGGATTGCCGGGCTGCTGGTGCTCTCCCTGATCGGCTTCATGCTGGTGCCGCAGATCTTCTTCCCTCCCGCGCAGCGGGCCCAGTTCATGGTCGATTACTGGCTGCCGGAGGGCAGCCGTATCCGTCAGACGGCCGAGGACATGGCCGTGATCGAGGACTGGCTGCAGGGGCAGGACGAGGTGGAGTCCGCCACCGCCTTCATTGGCGAGGGAGCACCGCGCTTCTATCTGCCCATGCTGCCCGAACATCCCAATGCGTCCTTCGGGCAGATCCTGGTGAATCTGAAGGCCGTGGATGACCTGGATGGCATGATGGCAGCCACTCGGGGGTTCATGGATCAGCGTTTCCCGGATGCCGAGCCTCGAGTGCGGCCCATGCAGTTGGGGGATCCGGTGCGATATCCCATCGAGATGCGCATCATTGGGCCGGAACGTGACACCTTGCGGGCCTTGGCCGAGCAGGGGCGGGACATGCTGGCAGGGGATCCCCGTCTGGATCATGTGCGCCTGGACTGGCGCAACAAGACGCCGCAGATCCAGGTGGATGTGGATCAGGAGCGGGCACGCCGGGCCAATGTGTCCAGTGCCGCCATCGCCGAGGCACTGGCCACTGCCTTCGCTGGTCAGCCCATTGGTGTTTACCTCGAAGACGATAAACGCATCCCCATCAAGTGGCGCTTCCCCCTGGAAGATCGTACGGATCCCACGCAGGTGGAGACCATGGTGATCTGGCCTGAGCAAGGCCATCGTCCGGTACCGCTGTTGCAGGTGGCCGAGGTGTCAGTGGTGTGGGAGGACGCCTCCATCTGGCGTATGGACCGAGAACGCAGCGTGACCCTGCAGATGGATCTCATGCCTGGCTTCATTGCCCATGAGGTGCTCAGTGATCTTCAGCAGCGGGTTCAGGATCTGGATCTGCCACCTGGCTACCGGCTCGACTGGGACGGTGAGCCGGTGAAATCCCAGGAAGCCCAGCGGGGCGTGCTGCAACCGGTGCCGGTGGTATTGGGCTTGATGGCCCTGGTGTTGATGGCGCAGTTCAATAGTTACCGCCGCTCACTGATCATTCTGCTCACGGTGCCCCTGGGGGTGGTTGGGGTGAGCGCGGGATTGTTGCTGTTCAAGCAGCCCTTCGGCTTCATGGCGCTGCTGGGGGTGATGAGCCTGTCCGGCATGATCATCAAGAACGCCATTGTCATGGTGGAGCAGGTGGATCTGGAAATGGAGCGCGGCGAAGAGGCCCACGAAGCCCTGCTGGAGGCGGCGGTGAGTCGCGTGCGGCCGGTGATGCTGGCGGCTGCCACCACGGTGCTGGGGATGTTGCCATTGGCCTTGTCCGGGCCCTTCTGGGCGCCCATGGCCATTGCCATCATGTTTGGGTTGGCGCTGGCATCGTTGTTGACCTTGCTGGCGGTGCCACTGTTTTATGCGGTGCTGTTCGGGGTTTCGCACCCTCACCCCAACCCCTCTCCCCGGGGGGGAGAGGGGCTATAACTTCCTTCCTCCCCGGGGGGGTCTCCCTTCTCCCCTCGGGGGAGAAGGGTCGGGGATGCGGGGAGCGGCGGGCACCGCCCCCTACAATCGCTTGCTCACCAGCTTGATGCCCTCGTCCTCCCGACTGTTGCGGGAGCTGAAGCCGAGGCGATGCATCAGGGCCATCATGTTGGTGTTCTGGGCAAGCACGTCTCCCTCCATGGTACGCAGGCCGCGGGTGCGGGCCACATCCATGAGCTCGTTCATCAGGTGTGAACCCACGCCCCGGCCCTGCCACTCGTCGGCCACCGCCAGTGCAAACTCACAACTCTGCTGGTCCGGATTGGCGGTGTAACGGGCCACCGCCACCTGCAGCTCGGAGCCATCCGGGCGCTCCTGAACGGCGACCAGGGCCATTTCCCGGTCGTAATCGATCTGGGTGAAGCGCACCAGCATTTGCGGGGTGAGTTCGTGCACTGCCTGCATGAAGCGGTAATACCGGGATTCCGCCGAGAGAGTGCGCACGAAATCCTGTTCGATCTTGGCATCCTCGGGCCGGATTGGCCGGATGGTCAGGTTGGTGCCATCGGGCAACTGCCATTGATTGACCAGGTGGGCAGGGTAGGGATGGATGGCCATGTGGGCATAGCGATCCGGCATCACCGGCGGGAAGTTCACGGTGATGCGGGCATCCACCGCCGCCAGGCCGCGTTCATCGGCGATCAGGGGATTGATGTCCATCTCCTGGATCTCCGGAAGCTCGCAGACCATCTCCGACACCCGCAGCAGTACCTGTTCCAGGGCCTGTGCATCCACCGCGGGCATGTTGCGGAATTCCTTGAGGAGCTTGGCCACCTTGGTCCGCGCGATCATGCCTTCGATGATCACCTCGTTGAGGGGCGGCAGGGCCACGGCCCGGTCCTTGATCACCTCCACCGAGGTGCCGCCGGATCCGAAGCTGATGACCGGTCCGAAGACCGGATCCCGGAGCACGCCCACCATGAGTTCCCGGCCGTAGGTGCTCTGATGCATGCGCTCCAGGGTCACGCCATTGATGCGGGCCTCGGGCTTGAGCCGTCGAGCGTCGTCCACCATGGTCTGGAAGGCGTTGCGCACGGATTCGGCGCTGGCGATGTTCAGGCGCACACCCTGCACGTCGGACTTGTGGGTGATGTCGGGGGAGTCGATCTTCATGGCCACCGGATAGCCCACGGTGCCCGCGGCCACCAGGGCCTCGCCCGCCGTGTTGGCCCGCATGGTCTGGGTGACGGGGATACGAAACGCGGACAGCACCGCCTTGGATTCCAGGGTGCTGAGCAGCTTGCGGCCCTCGGAGAGGGCGCCCTCGATGATCAGTCGGGCGCCGTGCACGTCGGTGCGACCGCGGTCGGTGAGGGGGCTGGGCACCTGCAACAGCAGGCGCTGGTTGCGTTTGTGGGAGGCCAGGTAGGCAAAGCCCTCCACTGAGGCCTCGGGGGTGGTGAAATGGGGCAGGCGCTCGTGCGTGAGATGGTCACGGCCTTCACGTACCTGGATATCACCCATCCAGCATCCGAGTACGGGTTTTTTCACCTTCTTGGCGACCCGGGTGGTCACTTCGGCCACGCTCAGGGGATCGGTCATGGCCTGAGGTGTCAGCATGATGATGGAGGCATCCACGCCGCCGTCCTCAAGACAGGCGGTCATGGCACTCTCGAAGCGCTCTGCATCCGCATCCCCCAAGATGTCCACGGGATTACCGTGGGACCATTGCTCCGGAAGGGCCTTGTTGAGCTTGTCCATGGTTTGGGTACTGAACTGAGCCATGCTCACGTCCAGTTCCACCGCCCGGTCAGTGGCCATGACGCCGGGCCCACCGGCATTGGTGATGATGGCCAGGCGGTTGCCTTCTACCCGATAGCCACTGGAGAGGATGCGGGCCGCGGAGAAGAGTTGCTGGATGGTCATGGCACGCACGGCGCCGGCCCGTTCCAGGGCGGCGTCGAAGACATCGTCAGCGCCCACCAGGGAGCCGGTATGGGACATGGCCGCCCGCGAACCCTCCGCATGGCGACCGGACTTGATGACGATGACCGGCTTCATGCGCGCGGCGGCACGCAGGCCACTCATGAAGCGCCGGGCGTTGTGAATGCCCTCCACGTAGAGGAGGATGCTGCGGGTTTCCCGATCCAGGGCCAGATAATCCAGCACATCGCCAAAATCCACATCGGAGGCGTCGCCCATGGAGGCCACGGCGGAAAAACCGATCTCCTGGCTCTCGGCCCAATCCAGGATGGCGGTGCAGATGGCACCGGACTGGGATACCAGGGCCAGATTCCCCGGCAGGGCCTTGTTCTTGCTGAAGGTGGCATTGAGGCCGCGCCCCGGTCGCATCACGCCCAGGCAGTTGGGTCCGATCAGGCGCAGGTCATATTCCCGGGAGATCTCGATGATCTCCTCTTCCAGACGTTTACCGGCCCGCCCGGACTCACTGAATCCGGCGGAGAGCACCACGGCTCCGTGTACGCCGTGTTCGCCGCAGTGGCGCAGGACATTGGGCACGGTGCGTGCGGGGGTAGCCACCACGACCATCTCCACGGGCCGGCCAATGGCCTCCACGTCGGGATAGCAGCGGCGTCCGTGCACGGTCTCGTGTTTGGGGTTCACCGGGTACAACTCACCCTTGAAGCCGGCGTCCACCAGATTGGCGAACACCAGGTTACCCAAGGCGTTGTCCCGTTCGGTGGCGCCGATCACGGCAATGCTGCGCGGCGCGAAAATTCGCTTGAGGAAGTGTGGTCCCATGGTTGTGCTGCTGATCGCCCCTGTAGAGATTCTCTCTGAGTATAGTATGGGTGATGCTGCGGTGCGGCGAAACCGCCTGGGGACGAATGGCACAAGCAGACGAAATTGTCTCAGCCTATCTCGTCTTTTCGCGCTTCGCGTTACCATGGGGAAAAGCCCAAGGAGTCGTGCCCATGACCATCGCCTTCATCACGCATCATGATTGCAGTTTGCACCGGGTGGCCGTTCACCATCCAGAGGTGCCTGAACGCCTGTCCGCTGTTGACGATCGGATGCTGGCGTCGGGGATCAGTATCCTGTTGAGCCATTATGACGCACCGCTGGTCACCCGTGAGCAGTTGTTGCGGGTGCATACTGCGGATTACGTGGATTACGTGGAGTCCTCCTCGCCGGGCCCGGACGAGATGGTGTGTCTGGACGAGGGGGATACGGTGATGACGGAGCATACCCTGCAGGCGGCCCGCCGGGCGGCGGGTGCATCGGTCCTGGGAGTGGATCTGGTGATGTCGGGAGAGGCCAGCAGTGCCTTTTGCAGTGTGCGCCCGCCGGGGCATCATGCGGAGCGGGCGCGAGCCATGGGGTTCTGCATCTTCAATAACGTCGCGGTGGGGGCGGCCCATGCTCTGGCTCAGCATGGCCTGGAGCGTGTGGCGGTGGTGGATTTCGATGTCCATCATGGCAACGGTACGGAGGATATTTTCCGTGACGAGCCGCGGGTGCTGTTCTGCTCGACCTTCCAGCATCCGTTTTATCCGCATACCGGCGAGGCGGTGGATTCCCCGCATCTGGTGAATGTGCCGTTGACGCGAGGGGTCACGGGCAGGGAGTTTCGGGATGCGGTCAAGGGGCACTGGTTGCCGGCGCTGGAGGCCTTCAAGCCGCAGTTGATCATGATTTCGGCGGGTTTTGACGGCCATCGTGAGGAGGATATGGCGGATTTCCGCCTGGTGGAAGATGACTATGCCTGGGTGACCCGGGAGTTGAAGGAAGTGGCCAAGCGTCATGGGGAGGGGCGGTTGGTGTCCTGCCTGGAGGGGGGGTATGCCCTGTCCGCCCTGGGGCGGTCGGCGTGTGTGCATCTGGATGCGTTGATCGGGCACTGAGTTGGGTTTTGTGGTGCCTGGGTTTGGCATCCGGGTGGCGATATCCTCGGGGGCGGGCGCCTGTCCGCGGGACGCCGTGAATACCTCCCTGTAGGCTTGACCGCCGCATCCCTGCGGCGAACACCCGCTCCCAGGCACCCGCCCCCGAGGACATCTTGAGACTGCAGGGGCTTTACGGTTGCAGGACGCCGTGAACTCATGCCTGCGGGGTTGATTCCTGCATCCCTGCGGCGAACACCCGCTCCCAGGCACCCGCCCCCGAGGACACCATGAGACTGCAGTGGCTTTCGGTTCGCGGGGTGCCATGAAAGAGCCCCTCTCCCGCTGGCGGGAGAGGGGTTGGGGTGAGGGCGGGGCGGGGTGGGGATGGGGACGCCCCTATGCCTTCCACTTGATGTTGCAGCCCAGGCTGGGTTTCTGGTCCTGGGGGATGGGCTGGCCTTCGAGCCGGGCGTCGGCGGCGGCGCGCAGGTCCTTGCCGGTGACGGGGACGTCGCTGCCGGGGCGGCAGTCGTCGAACTGGCCGCGGTAAACCAGCTTTCGGTCGGCATCGAAGAGGTAGAAGTCCGGGGTGCAGGCGGCGTCGTAGGCTCTGGCCACTTCCTGGGTCTCGTCGAACAGGTAGGGGAAGGTGTAGCCGAAGCGGCGGGCGTCGTCCTGCATCTTTTCAGGGCTGTCTTCCGGGAAGTTGTCCGCGTCGTTGGCGTTGATGGCGATCACGGCCAGGCCCTTGTCGGTGTATTCACGACCGAAACGGGCGAATTCGTGGCGGATGAGTTGTACGAAGGGGCAGTGGTTGCAGATGAAGGCGATCACATAGCCCTTGGCCTGGGGAAAGTCATCCAGGGAAACGGTCTTGCCGGTGGATGGGTCGGGCAGGTTGAAGTCGGGGGCGCGGGTGCCCAGGTCGATCATTCGGGATTCGGTTCTGGCCATGGGATTCTCCTTGCGCCTCTCCCGCTGGCGGGAGAGGGATTGGGGTGAGGGTGGGCATGCTCAATCAGGGGCACGGAACAGGATATCTTTCGTGCACGGCTTCGATTTCCTCCAGCACCGCCTCACTCAATGTGACCTCCAGACTATCGAGATTCTCCTCCAGCTGGGATAGCTTGGTGGCACCAATGATGTTGCTGGTGACGAAGGGCTGGGCGTTCACGAAGGCCAGGGACATCTGTGCCGGGCTCAGGTCGTGGCGCCGGGCGATGTCCGCGTACTCGCGGGTGGCAGCCACGCCGGTTTCGCCGGAGTAGCGCACAAAACGAGAGTACAGGGTGATGCGCCCATCGGGCGGGGCGTTTTCCAGGTATTTGCCGCTCAGGGCACCGAAGGCCATGGGTGAGTAGGCGAGCAGGCCCACGTCTTCGCGGATGGCCATCTCGGCCAGGCCCACCTCGAAACTGCGGTTGAGCAGGTTGTAGGGGTTCTGAATGGAGGCAATACGGGGCAGGTCGGCCTGTTCCGCCAGGCGCAGGTACTCCATGAGCCCCCAGGGGGTCTCGTTGGAGATGCCGATGGTGCGCACCTTGCCGGCGCGCACGAAATCGGCCAGCACTTCCAGGGTTTCGGCAATGGGTGTGGCGCCAGTGTCGTCCTGGTGTCGGTAGCCCAGTTGGCCGAAGTAGTTGGTGGGTCTTGAGGGCCAGTGGATCTGGTACAGGTCCAGGTAGTCCGTCTGCAGTCGTTCCAGGCTGTCGTGCAGGGCCTGTTCCAGGTGGGGCCGGTCCAGTTGCGGGCCGCCACGGATGTGGCCGAAGTTCTCGCTGGGGCCTGATGCCTTGGAGGCGATCACCAGATCATCCCGCCGGCCGCGACGGGCCAGCCAGGTGCCCAGATAGCGTTCTGTGCGCCCCTGGGTCTCGGCCTTGGGGGGTACCGGGTACATCTCGGCCGTGTCGATGAAGTTGATGCCCCTCTCCATCGCCATGTCCAGCTGACTGTGGGCCTCGGCCTCGGTGTTCTGTTCGCCCCAGGTCATGGTACCCAGGCATAGGGTGCTCACCTGGATGCCGGAACGTCCCAGTGGCTTGGTCTGCATGATGTTCTCCCGCGATGCTTGAATCTGCCAGGATACAACCGGTGGCCGGTGCGGAGAAATCCAGCTCCCATAGGGCAGGGGGAGTTGGCCAGAGCGGCCCTCCCCCAAAACCTCAGCGCCGCTTTTCCAGCATGTTGGCGATGATGGGGGCCAGGATCACCTCCATGGCCAGCCCCATCTTGCCACCGGGCACCACGATGGTGTTGCGGCGCGACATGAAGGAGTCATGCAGCATGTTCAGCAGGTAGGGAAAATCCACACCGAATTTCTTGGGGTCGCGGAAGCGGATCACCACCAGGCTCTCATCCGGCGTGGGGATATCGCGGGCGATGAAGGGGTTGGAGGTATCCACGGTGGGGACCCGCTGGAAGTTGATGTCCGTCTTGGAGAACTGCGGCGTGATGTAGTGGACGTAGTCGGGCATGCGGCGCAGCATGGTGTCGACGATGGCCTCAGCCGTGTAGCCGCGCTCGGCATTGTCGCGGAAGATTTTCTGGATCCATTCCAGGTTGACGATGGGGACCACGCCGATGCCCAGGTCCACATGCTGAGCGGCATTCACATCGCCGTCAGTCACCAGGCCGTGCAAGCCCTCGTAGAACATGAGATCGGTGCCGTCGGGGATGTCTTCCCAGGGCGTGAATTCACCGGCCTTGAGGCTGGTGCCGAGCCGACCATTGTGGTTGTCCGCTTCTTCTTCGTTGTGGATGTAGTAGCGTTTCTTGCCACCGCCGGTCTCACCGTAGGTCTTGAACATCTCTTCGAGTTTGTCGAACAGATTGGCCTCGGGGCCGAAGTGACTGAAGTGATTGTTGCCATGGGCGGCGGCCTCCTTCATGGCCTGCTTCATCTCCACCCGGTTGTAGCGGTGGAAGCTGTCACCCTCGATGATCACCGGATTGATATGTTCACGGCGGAAGATATGCTCAAAGGCGTTCTTGACCGTGGAGGTTCCGGCGCCGGATGAACCGGTGACGGCCACAATCGGGTGTTTTCTGGACATGGGTTCGACTCCTCTTTGGGTTTGATGGCTGTTTTTTTAGCGCACTTATAATGGGCTCCCCCGCATCTGGGCCGAGGAACCATATGGGGTATTCTTTAGGATTCCATCCTTGGAACTGTCTGCGATGGCGCCTATACCTACACCATGAGCCGACACCATGGCAACCATCGGGCGTCTGCTTACGGGTTGCGTTTCCGATGGGGCTGCAGGGTTTCCAGGGCTTCCCTGTAGGAGCCAAAGATGTTTTTCTCGCCGATCTCATCCAGCAGGCCGGCCCGTTTCATGTACTTGAGAACACCCGGCTTGAGGCCGCTGAACATGAGGGTGCAGTCGGCCGCCTGAAGATCAGTGATCAGGGAACGGATCTTGTCGATGCCCGAGGCATCAATGCGGTTCAGGCTGTTGCCGACAACCAGCAGGGCGCGTGCATTCGGGTTGCGGGCGAGGGCATCCATCACCGCATCCTCGAAATGCGCGGTGTTCATGAAGACCAGCGAGGCATCAAACCGCAATATTGCAAAGTCCTCGGCAGCCGGCTCTTCATCCTCTCCTTCGGCATCATCACGAATGGACCCTGGGCGCGTCCCATCCGAGCGCAAGCTCTGTATTTCGTAGCGAGGCCGAACGGTTCCCGCCAGGAATACAAGATTGGCCATGAGTGCCCCGACGATCACGCCATTGGCCAGATTCGGTGCCATGAGCAGCGTGACCCCAAAGGTGATGAAGCCGGCCAGACCGTCCGCACGCCGGATGCTCCAGTACTGAGCCATCGTTCGGAAATCCACGAGGCCGAATACGGCGGACATGACGATGGCCGCCAGAACTGCCTGGGGAAGGTGATAAAGCCATGGGGTGAGGTAGAGCATGGTGATGAGCACGCCGATGGCGCTGATGATCGCGAACATCCCCGTCTGGGCTCCGGAGCGTGCAGCCACGGCTGAGCGGGAAAATGACCCGCTCACCGAGAAAGACTGGAAGAAGCTGCCCACGATGTTGGCCAGCCCCTGGCCGATCAATTCTTGATTGGGATTAAGCTTTTCACGGCGTCGAGCCGCCAGGGCCCGTGAGATGGCCGTGGCCTCCATGAAGCCGATCAGGGCCATGACAAAGGCCGCGGGCAGGAGTGCGGGCATGACATCCCAGTGCAATACGGGGGCCTGTATGCTGGGCAGGCCCTGGGGTATGGTGCCCACCACTTGCCCCCCGGAAGCCATGATCAGGCGATTCCCTTCGAAGCCGGATAACCGCCACATGGGCCCCGCATCGCCCGCCTCCCTGGGCTGGAACACCGATCCCAGTGTGGGGTGGTCACGGCGTGTGAGCTGCTGCCGATGGGCCTCCAGTCGCAACGCATTGCGTGCCTTGCTCAAGCGCTTCTTTTCCGATTCCAGGGTGGCCACGCGCACCGCCAGCTCCGGTGGGTGGACTCCCGCGTCTTCGGAGGACTGCAGCGCCTCGGAGGCCTCGTTCAGGGTCTGAATCACGCGGTCGAGGTCCTGTCGTGCCGCCAGGAGTCCATGGTAGATACCCTCAACGGGATCCCCCTGGACCTGTTCGATATCCACCGTTTCGTTACGCTCGAAGCCGATGAGGGCGCTGATCAGTGTGCCCAGGATCACCACCACCAACACACCCGGCAGCCGTGGCATGAGGTACCGCAAGCCCACCAGGGCCACCAGCGTTCCCACGCCGAAGGCCACGGTGGGCCAGTGGGCATGGGGAATCTGTGCCACCACGCCGAAAAAGTCCTCCAGAAACGTGCCGCTGTCCGGTTTGGGAACCGACAGGAAGGTGTTCAACAGGGAGAGCCCGATGATCAGGGCGGCAGCGTTGGTGAACCCGATGATGACCGGTTGGGAAACGAAGTTCATCAGGATGCCCAGCCGGAAGATTCCCAGCAAAAGCCGCATGACGCCGACCATCAGTGCCAGCAGAATGGACAGTTCGATGAAATATTGAGTGCCGGCGGCCGCGAAGGGCGCCAATGAGGCGGCCGACAGCAGTGAGATCATGGCGACGGGGCCGGTATGCAGAAAGCGCGACGATCCCCAGAGCGAGCCGATGATGGCGGGGATCGCGGAGGCATACAGGCCGTAGATGACGGGCAGACCCGCCAGCGTGGCGTAAGCCATGCCCTGGGGCACCAGGATCATGGTGACGCTGATTCCGGCCACGACGTCCGCACGCAACTGCTTGCCGGAAATGGGGAACCAGTTCAGGAAAGGCAACAGGCGATACAGCCAATAATTCATCGATTGATCCGTGATGGCCCCAAAATGACTGAACCCCGCAGGCCCTGAGTGAGGGCTCGACCGAGTTACGGTTATATGTCTATATTACAAATGCATATAAGTGTAGAGATCTTTGCTCGAGAATGAAAGACTCGAGCTGCAAGGGGATGTGAACGGGGCTTGCCTCGGCTATGCTCGAATCGTACCCACGGGTGGAGTGCGTCTCATGGACACAGATCTTCCGCTGAGCGGGGGGCTTAAGCGAATAATGCTGGCGACCGACGGCTCGGACGCAGGCCGGGGAGCCCAGGCCCAGGCTGTATGCCTCGCCAGGCAGTGCGGTGCTGAACTCCTGGTGCTGCGTGTTGTGCTCACCAATCCCGAGTACGAATCCATGGTCCCGCAGCGCATGGAGACCGAAACCAGGGAGGTGGAGCAATTCCTTGAGCAAGTCGCGGATCAGGCCCGAAAACAGGGGGTCGATTGCCGGGTGATGTCGCGTCACGGTGTGGACGCAAGCACCCTTGTGGTGCAGCAGGCTGAGCAGGAGGATGTGGACTGCGTGGTGGTGGGACGCCGCCATCGCAGCGATCTGGCACGGCTGGTGATCGGGGATTCCACCGCCCGAATCATCGGTCACGCCCCGTGCAGTGTTCTGGTGGCGCCACAGGGGTCGGCGCCCATGCGACGGCGCATCCTGGTGGCCACCGATGGCTCCGCCCATGCGGATGCAGCCTGCGCCACCGCCGCGCGCCTGGCATTGTCCACCGGGTTACCCCTGACGGTGCTCTCCGCGACCCTGGGTGAGCGGAGTGACGAGCAACGTGCCCGGGCCAACGAAGCGGTGCAGCGGGTGTTGTACAAGCTCAAGCCGGCGCTGACGCCGGCGGGGATCGAACTGGACGGCATGGTGGAGCAGGGGCGCCCGGAAGCAGTGATCGTGGACGTGGCCCGCAGCCGGGGTGCTGACCTTGTAGTGGTGGGCAGCCACGGCTACGCCGCCCTGAAACGCCTGTTCATGGGCAGCGTCTCCAGGCGCGTGGTGGGCAACGCGCCCTGTCCGGTGCTGGTCGTCAGGTAGGCAGAGGTCGACCGCCGGACCCCAGGCTGGCCGAATTCGCACGGTTATGGGCGTGGGTTTGTGTGTTCATGGACCAGATCCCAGACGTTATGTCCCAGTCGCTGACCTCGTTGTTCAAATTTGGTCAGGGGGCGGTAGGTGGGGCGCGGGCTGAAACCGCCATCGGCAGCCTGATTGGTGAAAGCCTCTGCTTGTTGCATCACCTCAAGCATGTGCCATGCGTAGTCTTCCCAGTCGGTGGCCAGATGCAGGATGCCACCCTCACGCAGTCGGGTGGCCAGCAGGTCCACAAAGGCTGGCTGCACCAGACGCCGCTTGTGATGGCGTTTCTTGGGCCAGGGGTCGGGGAAATAGATCTGAATGCGATCCAGGCTTCCGGGCGGTATCTGCCGGTTGAGCATCTCCACGGCGTCATGGCAGGCCACACGCACATTGGTGAGTCCCCGATCCTCCACTTGCTGCAACAGGTGCCCCACCCCCGGGCGGTGTACCTCCACGCCAATGAAATCCCGCTCCGGAGCGTGGGCGGCCATCTGTGCCAGGGATTCGCCATTGCCGAAGCCGATTTCCAGGGTCACCGGCGCCCGGCGCCTGAACAGCGCCTCAAGGTCCAGGGGCTGGGGCGTGAACTCCAGGCCCCAGCGGGGCCCCAGCAGCTCCAGTGCCCGCTGCTGCCCTGTGGTGAGACGTCCTTCCCGACGCACGAAGCTGCGAATGGGGCGATGGTGTGGCGGCGGGTGGGTGGCTGTCATGGGAGAACGACTTCAAGCGGTTCAATAGGTTACGGGGTCCGTGTATTCCTCCCTTCTCCCCCTTGGGGAGAAGGGCCGGGGATGAGGGGGACGGAGGCCCCCCAAGCCGATAGACTTCAGAAAAACGTCCCTTCCAAGGGCGAAGATGCCGAAGCATACCGCTTTTTCGCCATCCGGCCCGCCAGGAACGCCTCCCGGCCCGCCTCGATGGCCTTTTTCATGGCCGAGGCCATGAGCACCGGGTCTCGGGCGGCGGCGATGGCCGTGTTCATGAGGACCCCGTCGCAGCCCAGCTCCATGGCAATGGCCGCATCGGAGGCGGTGCCCACACCGGCGTCCACCAGGATGGGCACCTGAGCGTTTTCCACGATCTCCATTACGTTGTAACGGTTCTGGATGCCCAGGCCCGAGCCAATGGGGGCGGCCAGGGGCATCACCGCCACGCAACCAATCTCCTCCAGGCGCTTGGCCAGGATGGGGTCGTCGCTGGTGTACACCATCACCTTGAAGCCATCGGCCACCAGGGTTTCGGCGGCGCTGAGGGTCTGCACCACATCCGGGTAAAGGGTTCTTTCATCACCCAGCACTTCGAGTTTGACCAGGTCGTGACCGTCCAGCAGTTCCCGGGCCAGCCGGCAGGTACGCACGGCATCGTCGGCGGTGTAGCAGCCGGCGGTGTTGGGCAGGATGGTATAGCGGTCCGGGGAAATCACATCCAGCAGATTGGGCTCGCCCGGGTTCTGCCCGATGTTGGTGCGCCGGATGGCCACGGTGACGATCTCGGCGCCACTGGCGTCGATGGCGTCGCGGGTCTCGTCCAGATCCTTGTATTTACCCGTGCCCACCAGGAGCCGCGAACGGTAGGTGGTTCCGCCGATGGTCAGGGTGTCTTCCCGGGGCGTATTGTTTTCAGTGGCTATGCTCGACATGAGGGGTACCGTATGCAATCTCTGGTCAATGAGGGGGTCAACCGCCGCCGATGGCCTGGACGATCTCCACGCGGTCGCCGGGATTGAAGTGGTGTTGGTTGAACCGGCTGCGCGGCAGCAGTTCGCCGTTGACCTCCACCGCAAGGCGGCGTCCGGTCAGTCCCAGGTCCTCCACCAGGTCGGCGGCAGTGAACTGCTCGGACACCTGGCGCGGTGCGCCATTTACTATGAGTTCCATCATGGGCGTGTTCAGGGTTGGAAAAGCCGTCATGTTAACCGATCCGGCTGTTCCCGGGGGGCGCGCGCCATCCCCCGTTGAGAACCGCCGTGTAACCGCATACACTATGGGTGCCGTGCGGGTGTAGTTCAATGGTAGAACCTCAGCTTCCCAAGCTGATGACGTGGGTTCGATTCCCATCACCCGCTCCAAGTTCCCCCCCTGTTCCCTGGCTTTGGCCAATGTCCCCCAGTGGGTGATTCCATGACTGACTGCATCGTGGTGGGCGGCGGTCTGATCGGCATGCTCTCCGCCCGCATGCTTCACGATCAGGGCCTGGACGTCACCCTTCTGGATCGCCAGGAGCCGGGGCAGGAGGCCTCGTGGGCCGGTGGTGGCATCCTCTCGCCCCTGTATCCCTGGCGTTTCCCCGATCCGGTGACCAAACTGGCCAGCCTCACTCAGGCGTCCACCACCGAGGCGGCCGCTCAGACCTTTCACGCGGCGGCGGCCCGCCTGGTGCCGGCCCTGGTGGATCTGCCCATCGAGAAACACTGGGCCGGGCTGCGCCCGGGTTCGCCCCAGGGCATCCCCTACATCGGACCGCATCCTGAAGTGGAGGGGCTTTTCGTCAACGCCGGCCATTATCGCAATGGTGTGGTCATGAGCATCGGTGCCTGCCGCCTGCTCACTGATCTGATCATGGGGCAGTCGCCCATCTGTGACCCATCGCCCTACCGGATCGACCGGGGAGATTTCCCTGTTCGGCGACATAACGCGAACTAGACTTTGTCTAGTTGAGGGTTATACTGGGGTATAAGTCACAGCGGAGCACATTCGCCATGCCCGATCGAGAGGCTGTCGTTAAACGCTTGAGGGATCACGGCATTACGCCGACCCAGCAACGCCTGGATATCGCTGAACTGTTGTTCGAGAGGCCGCAGCATGTCTCCGCCGAGCAGCTACTGGCCCTCGCCAGTGAACGCCGCTACCAGGTGTCCAAGGCCACGGTGTACAACACCCTCGGGCTGTTTGCCGAAAAGGGCCTGGTGCGCGAAGTGGTGGTGGACCCGGCCAAGCTGTTTTACGACTCCAACCTGGAGCCGCATCATCACATGTACCACATGGACTCCGGCCACCTGGAAGATCTGGCCCTGGAGCACGTGGATATCGGCGCGTTGCCTGATCTGCCTGAGGGCGTGCGGGTAGAGGGCGTGGATGTGATCGTGCGGGTGAGGCAGGGCTGAATCCCACAGGTATCCGGGATCATGACCGGCTTGTGCGGGTTCGCGGGTTCAGGGGGTGTCCTGTCCCTCATCCATGTGGAGTTCATTGATCTTGCGCGTCAACGTGTTGCGCCCCCAGCCCAGCAGCCGGGCGGCGTCCTGACGGCGTCCGCCGGTCTTCTTCATGGCGGCGCGGATCATGATGCGTTCGAAGGCCGGTGTGGCCTGCTCCAGCAGCGCGGAGTTCCCCCGCGCCAGTTCCTGCTCGGCCCATTGAGCCAGGCCGTCCTCCCAGTCACTGATCTCCCCGCTGGAAGAACGTTCATGCAGTTCCGCGGGCAGGTCATTCATGTGGATCTCGCGCCCCGAGGCCATCACGGTCAGCCAGCGGCACAGATTCTCCAGTTGCCGCACATTGCCCGGCCAATCCAGGGTGGACAGGTATTCCTGCACTTCTGGTAGTGGCGCCTTGCGTTCCACGTTCAACTCCGCTGCTGCCAGTCCCAGGAAGTGGTTGAGCAGCAGGGGGATGTCCTGGCGGCGTTCCCGCAGGGAAGGCACGTGAATGCGGATCACATTGAGTCGATGAAAGAGATCCTCCCGGAACAGGCCATCCTTCACCCGGGACTCCAGGTTCTGGTGCGTGGCAGCGATGATGCGTACGTCCACCTTCACCGGCAGATGCCCCCCGACCCGATAGAACTCGCCGTCCGCCAGGACGCGTAGCAAACGCGTTTGCAATTCCGCCGGCATGTCGCCGATCTCGTCCAGGAAGAGGGTGCCGCCATCGGCCTGTTCGAAGCGACCGCGCCGGGCACTCTGGGCGCCAGTGAAGGCGCCCTTCTCGTGACCGAAGAGCTCGGATTCCAGCAGATCCTTGGGGATGGCAGCAGTGTTCAGGGCGATGAAGGGCATGTGGGCCCGGGGGCTGTGGCGATGCAGGGCATGTGCTACCAGTTCCTTGCCGGTGCCGGATTCGCCGTTGATCAGCACGGTGATATTGGACCGGGATAAACGCCCAATGGCCCGGAATACCTCCTGCATGGCCGGGGCCTCGCCAATGATCTCGGGCGTTTTTTCCATGTCCTGGGGCGCTTCGCGCCCACGTTCCCGGCGGAGTTGGCAGGCCCGATGCACCAGGGAAACGGCATCATCCACGTCGAAGGGCTTGGGCAGATATTCGAAGGCACCGCCCTGATAGGCGGAGACCGCGCTCTCCAGGTCGGAATGAGCGGTCATGATGATCACCGGTAGCTCGGGGTGATCCCGCTGCAGCCGCCCCAGCATCTCCAGACCATCCATGCCGGGCATGCGAATATCGGTCATCAGTGCGTCGGGTACGTCCTGTTCCAGGGCCTGCAGGGCCTCGGCGGCAGAGGCAAAGGACGTCACCTCGATGCCGGCGCGGCTCAAGGTGCGCTCCAGAACCCAGCGGATCGAACGATCGTCATCAATGACCCAGATATGCTCTCGATTACTCATCCGTCAGCTCCACGGGTAGCAGCAGGGAAAATACGGTCTGGCCGGGGCGTGAAGTGCATTCGATCAGCCCGCCGTGCTGGTTGATCAGGGACTGGGCAATGGACAGGCCCAGTCCCGTGCCTCCATCGCGGCCCGAGACCATGGGGAAGAAAATGCGTTCGCGAACCTCCTCGCTGATGCCGGGACCGTTGTCGATCACTTGTATCAGGGCCACCAGCTTGTGCCGGACCTGGCCTATGGTGTATTGGCGCAGCACGCGGCTGCGCAGTCGAACCACCCCTGCTTCACCGACGGCCTGCACCGCATTGCGTACGATGTTGAGGATGGACTGAATCAGCATGTCCTGATCGGCGTTGACGTCGGGGATGCTCGGGTCGTAATCGGTGCGTATTTCCACCCCTTCGAGGGCTTCCGCGCTCACCAGGTTGCGGACATGCTCCAGGGCCTTGTGGATGTTCTGGCGGCGGCGCTGGGGCAGGTTGTTGGGCCCCAGCATGCGATTCACCAGGTTCTGCAGCCGGTCGGCCTCGCCAATGATGATGCGGGTGTACTCCTGTAATTCCGGGTCGGGCAGTTCTCGTTCAAGCAACTGGGCGGCGCCGCGCAGGCCACCCAGGGGGTTTTTGATCTCATGGGCCAGGCCTCGGAGCAGGGCCCGGGAGGCGGACTGCTGATTGAGGAGTTGTTCCTCTCGGGTGATACGCAGTTGGCGATCCACCTGCACCAATTCGATCAGCAGGCGTCGCGGGCTGCCCGGTTCGGAAATGGGAGAAACGGTGATGTCCACCGTGACCTCTCGCTCGAAATGCAGCGCCAGGACACGTTCGCGTTCGGTGAAGGGGTGTCCCGTGTGAAGTGATTGCTCGAGGCTGCCCAGCAGCGTTTCGTCTTCGCGGAACAAGTCGCGCATGGGCAGTCCGCGCACGCGGTTGAGGCTGATCTCCATGAGCATCTCGGCAGCGGGATTCATGAAGTCCAGCCGCAGGCGCTCATCCGCCACCAGCAGGGCGGTGGTCAGGTTCTCCAGCAGATGTCGGTGCAGTGTGTGATCCTGGGACATATGCCTTTTCCTTTTGCAAGAAATGAACCAGCATGGCTGCATGCACCGGGATCGGGCGTCATCTGGCCCCGGACCGAGGCGTGGCGCCACTTCGAGGTGCGGCCAGGGGGCAGGATCAGAGGGGGGAGGATCGAAGGTACACGCGCCATTGCACTATTATGGTGCAACGAGGATGAGCCTGCCATGTGAGGGGGCGAATGCGCCCGGAGGGAGGGGCGCTTCACCGGGTCTCACACAGCGCGATGCCAGGACATGCCCCGGATTCCGAGCACGGCAACAGGAAAGGGCTCAGTTGCCACCGGGTCGGGATGGCTGCTGCACGGTGGTGCGCAGCAAATGGAAGGTGCTGTCTTCGGATTCCGTCAGGGTCCGATCGTTGCTGTCCAGAATCTGGGCCCGCAGGGTATGAGTGCCCGGAGTGACACCCTCCAGGCTAAGCTGGGTGGACTCGCCCTCGGCGGCGGTCTGGCCATCCAGGAGGATGCGCACCTGGTGACCCTGGTCAGACTGAAATTCGGGTTCCACCTGCACGGATACGTTGACCTCGCCCAGATTGGTGCGTACCACACCGTCATTCCCGGGGCTGGCGATGCGGATGCCGGTATAGCCCGGGTCACGGGCTTGTTCTCGTGCCTGTGCCGCCTCTCGCGGGGTGGGACGCTCCAGGATCTCGCGGGCATCGGGCATGCCCGGCGTCACCGAGGGGCTGCGCACGTTGATGGGGGTGGCGTCCACGCCATCGGGGGGGGTATCGCCAAAGACCGTGTTGCCCTGTTCGTCGGTCCAGCGATACACCTCCGCCAGGGTCGGCGTGGCCAGGGTGAACAGCAGGGGCAGGATGATCAGGCGCGCGTCCATGGCTTGACCATAGCGCAGGGGAGTGTGGCGGGCAAGCACACGCAAAAAGGCCCCCGACATTGTCAGGGGCCTCTGGCTGAATCACGATGACCGCTCGGGTCCGGTGATTACAGGCTGTAGTACAGGTCGAATTCCACCGGGTGGGTGGTCATGCGCATGCGGGTGACTTCTTCCATCTTCAGGTCGATGTAGGCATCGATCACGTCGTCGGTGAACACGCCGCCGGCGGTCAGGAACTCCCGATCCTTGTCCAGGGCGTCCAGGGCGTCTTCCAGAGAAGCGCACACCTGCGGGATCTGCTTTTCCTCTTCCGGGGGCAGGTCGTACAGGTTCTTGTCCATGGCTTCGCCCGGGTGGATCTTGTTCTGGATGCCGTCCAGGCCTGCCATCAGCAGGGCGGCAAAGGCCAGGTAGGGGTTGGCGGTGGAGTCGGGGAAGCGCACCTCGATGCGGCGGGCCTTCGGGCTGGACACCCACGGAATGCGGATGGAAGCGGAACGGTTGCGGGCGGAGTAGGCCAGCATGACCGGGGCTTCAAAGCCGGGGACCAGACGCTTGTAGCTGTTGGTGGAGGGGTTGGTGAAGGCATTCAGGGCACGGGCGTGCTTGATGATGCCACCCACATAGTACAGCGCCGTCTCGGAGAGGCCGCCATACTTGTCGCCGGCGAACAGGTTCTGACCGTCCTTGGACAGGGACATGTGCACATGCATGCCGCTGCCGTTGTCGCCCACCAGGGGCTTGGGCATGAAGGTGGCGGTCTTGCCGTAGTTGTGGGCCACGTTCTGCACCACATACTTGAGGATCAGCACCTCATCAGCCTTGCGGGTGAGCGAGGCGGCGCCGACACCGATTTCGCACTGGCCGGCAGTGGCCACTTCGTGGTGGTGCACCTCGGTGGTCAGGCCCATTTCTTCCAGGACCATGCACATGGCGGAGCGCAGATCCTGCAGGCTATCCACCGGTGGCACGGGGAAGTAGCCGCCCTTCACGGTGGGGCGGTGACCGATGTTGCCGTCTTCAAAGACCTTTTCCGAGTTCCAGCTGGCCTCGTCGGAGTCGATCTGGAAGAAGCAGTTCTGGATGGAGGTGCCCCACTTGATGTCGTCGAAGACGAAGAATTCGTTTTCCGGGCCAAACATGCAGCCGTCGGCAATGCCGGTGCTGGCCAGGTAGGCCTCGGCGCGCTGGGCCAGGGAGCGGGGGCAGCGATCATAGCCCTGCATGGTGGTGGGTTCCACCACTTGGCAGCGCAGGTTCAGGGTGGGCTCGTCGAAGAAGGGGTCCATGACGCCGCTTTCAGTATCGGGCATGAGGATCATGTCCGATTCGTTGATGCCCTTCCAGCCGGAAATGGAGGAGCCGTCGAACATCTTGCCGCCTTCCAGGACGTCCTCGTCGATGGTGTGGGCGGGGACGGATACGTGTTGCTCCTTGCCGCGGCTGTCCACGAAACGGAAGTCGACGAATTTGACGTCGTTTTCCTTGATCATGTTGAGTACGTCGCTTGCTGACATGCGTGCTCCTCCAGGGACTTGAATGATTGCCACTTTGAAATGGGTTGCCCACTGATCAGGCGGCAGGGGCGTTGAAAAACGTTCGGTCGAGATAATGCATGGACCGTGCCATGGTGTGAGTGGTCGAAATACGGGCCTGAGCGGGGCTCCATGCCCAAAATAGGGTCACGGCGTCGCACCATGATAGTGCAGCACAGGGTATCACGCCTCATATTGGGGCAGGGCGATACCCTGCATTGCCCCAGACCCGTGGCCCCCTGTGGGAGCGGCCCCCGGCGCCAAGGGCGTATCTGGCATGAGCACCTGGGTTTCGCGTCGGGGGCAGGCCCTGCCGAGGGGGGTGTTCCTTACGGCGGGACGCCGTGAATACATCCCTGTAGGCTTGGCCACCGCATCCATGCGGTGAACACCCGCCTCCAGGCTCACCCCCCCTCGGCAGGGCCGGACGCCCGGGTGGCTGCGATCTTCGCGGCCGAGGGCCGCTCCCAAGGGACGGTGCTGGTCTGGCTGCTGTCGGCGCCGTTATAATGAGACGCCTTGCCCGCGCCTGCCGCCGGCATGCCAATCACGAATCACTTCGGGTCGATCTGAATGTCCTCTCAAGACGCCTCAACCTTCCAGGGCCTCATCCTGGCCTTGCAGGACTACTGGGCCCGCCAGGGCTGTGTGCTACTCCAGCCCTATGACATGGAGATGGGGGCCGGCACCTTTCACTGGGCCACCTTTCTTCGGGCCGTGGGGCCCGAGCCCTGGCGCACCGCCTATGTGCAACCCTCACGCCGCCCCACCGACGGACGTTACGGGGAAAACCCCAACCGCCTGCAGCATTACTATCAGTTCCAGGTGCTGCTCAAGCCCTCGCCCCCGGACTTCCAGGACCTGTACCTGGGGTCTTTGAAGACCATCGGCATCGACCCGCTGGTGCATGACATCCGCTTTGTGGAGGATAATTGGGAATCCCCCACCCTGGGGGCCTGGGGGCTGGGCTGGGAGGTGTGGCTCAATGGTATGGAGGTCACCCAGTTCACCTACTTCCAGCAGGTGGGCGGCCTGGACTGCCGGCCGGTGAGTGGTGAGATCACCTATGGTCTGGAGCGTATCGCCATGTATCTGCAGGGGGTGGAGAGCGTCTACGACCTGGTGTGGACTCGCGGCCCTCAGGGGGTGGTCACCTACGGCGATGTCTACCACCAGAACGAGGTGGAACAGTCCACCTACAACTTCGAACACGCCGACGTGGAACGCCTGTTTGCCTGGTTTGATACCTGCGAGCAGCAGAGTCGTCACCTGATCGAAAAGGGCCTGCCCCTGCCGGCCTATGAGCAGATGCTCAAGGCCTCCCACACCTTCAACCTGCTGGATGCCCGCCGCGCCATCTCCGTGACCGAGCGTCAGCGTTACATCCTGCGCGTGCGGGAACTGGCCCGGAGCGTCGCCCAGGCCTATTACGCGGCCCGGGAAGCGCTGGGCTTCCCCATGCTGGAAGACAAGGGTCAGGGTCAAGGGGCACAGGGGTAAGACATGAACGATACACATGATCTGTTGATTGAAATCGGCACCGAAGAACTGCCGCCCAAGGCCCTGCGGGAGCTGCGCGATGCGTTTGCCCGAGGCGTGACCCAGGGGCTCGCAGAGGCTGGCCTGGAGGTCGGAGTGTGTCAGGCCTACGCCGCGCCTCGCCGCCTGGCGGTATGGATCAAGGACGTACCGCCGCGACAGGCGGATCAGTCCATGGAACGCCGCGGCCCGGCGGTCAGCGCCGCCTTTGATGCCGATGGTCAGCCCACCCGGGCGGCGCAGGGTTTCGCCGGCTCTTGCGGCGTGGCGGTGTCCGAACTGGAGCGCATGGAGACCGACAAGGGCGCCTGGCTGGTGCACCGCCACGTGGAACCGGGTCGCGAGACGACCGACCTGGTGCCGGGGGTCGTGGAATCGGCGCTGGCCGCGCTGCCCATTCCCAAGCGCATGCGCTGGGGCGATGGAGACGCGGAATTCGTGCGCCCCGTGCACTGGGTCATCCTGCTGCTGGGGGATCGTGAGATCCCGGCCACCCTCCTGGGTGTGTCTGCCGGGCGCGAGACCCGTGGGCACCGGTTCCACCATCCCGAGCCCCTGCGTGTGCCAGAACCGGCCGCCTATGCGGATCTGCTGGCGCAGCAGGGTCATGTGCTGGCGGATTTCGATACGCGGCGCGAGACCATCCGGAGCCAGGTGGAACAGGCCGCCGCCGAACTGGGGGGGCGCGCCGTGCTGGAGGAGGCGCTGCTGGACGAGGTGACTGCCCTGGTGGAATGGCCGGTGGCCGTGGTGGGCCATTTTGAATCCCGCTTCCTGGAGGTGCCCCAAGAGGCCCTGATCCTCACCATGCAGGACAACCAGAAATACTTCGCCGTGGTGGATGGGCAGGGCCGTCTGATGCCCCATTTCATTACCATCAGCAACGTGGACTCCCGGGAGCCGGAGCGGGTGCGTGAGGGCAATGAGCGGGTCATCCGGCCACGCTTTGCCGATGCTGAATTCTTCTGGAAGCAGGATCGCCAGCGTCCCCTGGAAAGCCACCTGGACGGCCTGCGCCATGTGGTGTTCCAGCAGAAGCTGGGCAGCCTGCATGCCAAGACCCTACGGGTGGAACAACTGGCCGGTTATCTGGCCGGACAGATCGGCGCACCGGAGGCGGAGGCCTGTCGCGCAGCACACCTGTGCAAGTGTGACCTGCAGACCCTGATGGTCTACGAATTCACCGAACTGCAGGGCACCATGGGCCGTTACTATGCCCAGCACGACGGCGAGGCCGCCTCCGTGGCCCGGGCCCTGGAGGACCAGTACCTGCCCCGCCATGCTGGCGATGACCTGCCCGGTGAGGCCGTGGGGCGGGTGCTGGCCCTGGCCGATCGTCTGGACACCCTGGTGGGCATCTTCGCCATCGGTCTCAAACCCACGGGTGCCAAGGATCCCTTTGGCCTGCGCCGCGCCGCCCTGGGCGTGCTGCGCATCCTGGTGGAGGCGGAACTGCCGCTGGATCTGGAAGACCTGCTCCAACAGGCGGCCCGGGGTTACGGGGACGCCGTGCCGGCCATGGAGGCCGTCCCCCAGGTGCTGGACTACGTCATGGAGCGCCTGCGCGCCTACTACCACGACCGGGGCATCCGCCCGGAGGTGTTCGATGCCGTATTGTCGGTGCGGCCCACCCGACCCCTGGATTTCGACCGCCGCGTGCGCGCCGTGGAGACCTTCCTGGGCCTGCCCGAGGCGGAACCCCTGGCGGCGGCCCACAAGCGCATCCACAACATCCTGCGCAAGGTGGAAGGCGACCTGCCCGAACAGGTTGACCCGGAGCGCCTCCAGGAGGACGCCGAGCGCGCCCTGCACGAACGGCTTGAAGCACTCTGGGCGCCGGTGTCGGCCCACTTCGATGTGGGCGAATACACCCAGGGGCTCACCGAACTGGCCACCCTGCGCGAGCCCGTGGATGCCTTTTTCGATCAGGTGATGGTGATGGCCGAGGATGCTGCCCTGCGCGATAACCGCCTGGCCCTGCTCAACCGCCTGGCGGGCCTGTTCCTGCGGGTGGCAGACCTGTCCCGGGTACCATGAAGCTCATCCTTCTGGACCGGGATGGCGTCATCAACCAGGACTCCCCCGACTACATCAAGTCCCCGGAGGAGTGGATTCCCCTGCCCGGGAGCCTGGAGGCCATCGCCCGACTCAGCCAGGCGGGCTGGCAGGTGGTGGTGGTCACCAACCAGAGCGGACTGGCCCGGGGACTATTCGACGCCGCCACCCTGGAGGCCATCCACCAGCGGATGACCCAGGCGGTGGAATCAGTCGGTGGGCGTTTGCGGGGCACCTATCACTGCCCCCACGGACCGGACGATGGTTGCGACTGCCGCAAGCCGTTGCCGGGCTTGTTTCACCAGGTGGCCCGTGATCTGGACGTCGACCTGACCGGCGTGCCCGCCGTGGGCGACTCTCCTCGAGACATTGAGGCCGCCACCACCGCTGGCTGCCGCCCCCTGCTGGTCAGAACGGGCAACGGCGCCAGGGCCCTGGCCGAAGGCCGTATTCCCCAGGGCATCCCCGCCTACGAGGGTCTGGCGGAGGTGGTACAGGCACTTCTCGGTCAGTGTCCCTCATCCAAGGGAGGCCCTTCCAAGCGAAGCCAGTGATGCATCCAGTTCTCCCCTCGGGAGAACGCCACCCCTGAAGCTCGGCCATGCCGCCGCCCCCGGCACTGGCCCGCGTTAGTCCCGCTGGTTATCATGCAGCCTGCCCAAAATCCCTGAAATGACCCCGTGACCCGACCCCAGCCATCCCTGCTGCTCTACCTGCGCGCCACACTGTTCTGGGCCGGTTTTGCCGGCTCCACCGTCGTGTTCGCCTGCTTCTTCCCCTTGCTCACCCTCCTGGACTGGCACGGTCGATTCCGTGTCCTTTCCCGGTGGACCCACTTCAACGTCTGGTGGCTCAAGGTCACCTGCGGTCTGGGCTTCGAGGTCACCGGCACCGAACACCTGGCTGGAGAAGCCAAGGTGCTGCTCTGCAAGCACCAGTCCACCTGGGAGACCCTGGGGCTGCAGCGGGTGATCCCGCCCCAGGTCTGGGTGCTCAAGAAGGAACTGATGCGCATCCCCCTGTTCGGCTGGGGGATGTCCCTGGTCGATCCCATCGCCGTGGACCGCTCGGCCGGACGCAAGGCCATCAGCCAGTTGGTCAAACAGGGACTGGACAGGCTTCAGCGGGGCCTGTGGGTGGTGATCTTCCCGGAGGGCACCCGCACCGCCCCCGGGGAGCGAGGTCGTTACAAGCTGGGTGGCGCGGTCCTGGCCGCCCGCAGCGGTCGTCCGGTGATCCCCGTGGCCCACAACGCCGGGCTATATTGGCCCAAGGGCAGCTTCATCAAATATCCCGGCACCATCCGCATGGAGATCGGCCCGCCGATCCCCACACAAGGCCGCAAGGCCGATGAGATCATGGCCGACGCGGAAGCGTGGATCGAGACCCGCACCCATGTCCTATGCGGGATCCCCGAAAGCCCGCAGACCCCGACCGGTTCGTAAAGCTCTCACGCCGCCCCAGAGGGATCCGCACCCAGTGCGACGGACTCCAGGGGCACCGGGTGGCCGATGTGATGACCCTGGACATAGTCCACCCCCATCTCCCGTAGCACCTGCAGGATGGCGTCCGATTCCACGAACTCAGCAATGGTGCGCTTGCCCATCACGTGCGCGATGTCGTTGATGGACTGCACCAGCGCCCGGTCGGTCTCGTCCTGGGCGATATCGCGCACGAACAGACCGTCGATCTTCAGATAATGCACCGGCAGGTTGCGGAGATAGCCAAAGGACGACATGCCACTGCCAAAGTCATCCAGGGAGAAGCGGCAGCCGAGCGAACCCAAGGACGAGAACAGGTGCCGGGCATTGTCCAGATTGCATATCGCCACGGTCTCGGTCACCTCGAAACAGAACTTCTCCGGCGGCAGGCTCGACTCCTGCAAGGCCTCCAGCAGGAATTTGAGAAACTCGCTGTTGCCCACTGAATGTCCCGACAGGTTGATGGCACAGGCATCCAGGGCATCCAGGCGATCACGCTGATCGCTCATCCATGCCAACGTCTGGCGCACCACCCAGCGGTCGATCCGGGTCGACAGGTTGTAGCGTTCTGCCGCCGGCAGGAAGGCTGCCGGGGGGATGAGCTTGTCGTCGTGATCGCGCATGCGCACCAGGATCTCGAAGTGTGCCCCTGCGCCCTTTCCCTCGAGGGCCGCCGGCCGGATGGGCTGGCAGAACAGTTGCAGCCCATTGTTCTCCACTGCCGAGTGGATGCGGTTTACCCAGTGCATATCCCCCTGCATTCGCATCAGGCTGGTATCGTCCTTGTTGAAGGCATGCACCTGGTTACGTCCCGTCTCCTTGGCGGCGTTGCAGGCGGTATCGGCAGCGGAGAGCAGGGTGAGGCCACTGCTGCTCTGGCGGCTGACGGGCACCAGCCCCACACTCACAGTGAGGGAGAACTGAAGGTTCTCCCAGGGGAAGCGATAATTTTCCACCAGTTTGCGCATGTCCTCAGCCAGGCCCATGGCCTGCTCAGGACTGACTTCGTGCAGTATCGCCGCAAACTCGTCCCCTCCCAGGCGTGCCAGCGCATCTCCGGGACGGGCGTGATCGGTGAACAAGGTGGCAATGCGGCGCAGCAATTCATCCCCGGCCTGATGGCCGCTGGTGTCATTGACCAGCTTGAACTGGTCCAGGTCCAGGTAGACCAGCGCGTGTTGAACGTGCCGATGCCGGGCGTCGTGCAGGGCACGCTCCAGACGGAACATGAGTTCACGGCGATTGAGTAGGCCGGTGAGGGGGTCGTGACTCGCCTGATAGTCCAGCTGGGTGGACATGGAACGGTATTCCGTCGCGTCCTGAAAGGTCGCCACGGCGCCGCTGGCGGCGGTCCCCGCGCGAAGCGGTGTGATGCCCAGATGGACCGGCAGGGCCCGGCGATCACGGCGCCATAATACGGTGTCCTGCCGCTCCACGGCCTCCCCGGTGTGCAGCACGTGATGCAGAGGTGAATCCGGCCAGGCCACGGGTGTGCCGTCCTCCTGGGCCATCATGAGCAGGCCATGGGCCTGGCGGCCCAGCAGGTCGGGCCGTGCATAGCCCAGTTGTGTGAGTGCTCGCTGGTTCACGTAGGTGATCTGCCCCTGTGCGTCCACCGCGAACAGCGCCATGGGCGCCTGATCCAGTAGCTGGTGCAGATGTCGGGCCAGTTGCGGGGCCTCCGTGAGGGCAGGGGACGCGGGTGGATGGGCGGGCTCCTTGGCCAGCGTGGCGTGCGCTTCTTGGGGTGATTCCAGGATCTCCATCATCAGGCCCTGGATGACCGCGCGCTCGGGGCGGCCGTCATGGACGTAGGCCCCCATGTCCCGAACCCAGTGGGCCTGACCGTTTTGGTCCTGAAGTCGATACTCCAGGCAGTAAGCACGTTGGGCTTCGCGAGTCTCCTGCAGGGCCGTGAGTACCGAAGCCCGGTCATCGGGGTGAAGGTGAGCCAGCCAGCGGTCGTGATCCTTGAGAAACCGGCCCTTGCCCTGGCCGCCCATCCACTGCTTGAGGCGCGGACTGACGTAAATGCGCTGCAGTTCATCCACGGCCTTGGCCATGTAGGGGATCATGGTGGGCATGCGGTCAACGCCCTGCCAGGCATCGGGCACCCTGTCCATGGCATGCACCTGGGCGATGATGCGTTCGAGGTCATCGGGCGCGGCCTTGCCCTTCGCCCGGGAGGGGCCGCTGGGCGGCCGGGTTTCAGTCTTGCGCATGGGTCTCCC
The DNA here is from genome assembly GCF_022227565.1 of Ectothiorhodospira sp. 9100. Lineage (NCBI taxonomy): Bacteria > Pseudomonadati > Pseudomonadota > Gammaproteobacteria > Chromatiales > Ectothiorhodospiraceae > Ectothiorhodospira > Ectothiorhodospira sp. 9100. Next base: position 12,252 of record NZ_JAJNAN010000022.1, on the reverse strand, counting down.
TGACACGGGGTCCTGTTGTGCCTGCAGCTCCAGACTATAGACCAGCCAAGGGGTTACAGGGCAGGGGGGCGCTGGAAAGCAGCCTGCGCAGCACTTCGCCCGCCAGGGTGAGCCCGAATAAGGCGGGCAGATAGGAGATCGTACCGTTCACCGCGCGAGGTCGACCGGAGACCTGTCCATCGATGGGGCGGTGTTCGCTTCCCTTGATAGGGGTCTCGGTGGAGTACACCACCGGGTAATCCAGGTGCCCCCCCAGACGACGCAGGCGCTTGCGCAGTTCCCGCGCCAGGGGGCACTTCTCGGTGGCCGCCAGCGGGCCCACGCGAATGGCGGTGGGGTCCAGTCGTCCTCCGGCCCCCATGCTGGAGACCACCGCCAGACCACGTTCCTGGCAGGCATGGATCAGTGCCGCCTTGCAGGCAATGGAGTCGATACCGTCCAGCACGAAGTCGCAGGTGTCCGGCAACAAATCGGTGACATTATCGGGGCTGAGGAAGTCCTGTCGCACAGTGACCCGCGCTACCGGGTTGATGTCGGCAATGCGCTCGGCCATCACCTGTGCCTTGGGGCGTCCCAGAGTGGAGTGCAGTGCCACCAGTTGACGATTGAGGTTGGAAGGGCCCACCACGTCGTGATCCAGCAGGGTCAGGTGGCCAACGCCAGCCCGGGCAATGGCCTCGGCGGCACTGGCGCCCACCCCGCCCAGGCCGGCAATGAAGACGTGGCAGCGGCCCAGGTGTTCCAGGCCGGCGTCGCCCAGAAGCATGCGGGTGCGTTCGTGGATGTCGGGTGTTTCGGTCACGGATGGCTCAATCGTCAGATGATGCGGGCAGCTGGAACAGACGGCGGGCATTGTCGGCGGTGACCCGGGCCACATTGAGCGGATTGTCGTCGCGCAGTTGGGCCAGGGTGTGGATGATCTCGGGCAGAAATGCCGGTTCGTTGCGCTCCCCCCGGTGGGATGCGCTGGGCTGATCAGGGGCGTCAGTCTCCACCAGAATGCCCTCCAGGGGCAGTTCGCTCACCAGGCGCCGCAGGCGCTGGGCGCGGGGGTAGGTGATGGGTCCGCCAAAGCCCAGCAGCATTCCCTGCTCCAGCAGCTTGTCGGCCTGCTGGCGGCTCCCGGAAAAACTGTGCACAACGCCCGTGAGGCAGGGTCTTTCGCGCACCGCCCGGGTGACCTTGTCCACGGCGCGGCGGGCGTGGACGATCACGGGCAACCCGAACTGCACCGCCAGGTCCAGTTGTGCGGTGAAATAGGTCCATTGGTCATCAAAGTCCAGGCCTTCCACAAAGCAGTCCAGGCCACATTCGCCCACGGCCACTGCCTGTTCACGGCCGAGCCAGTCAGCCAGCTCCTCCAGGTGACCGGGCTGGTGCCGGTCCAGGTAAACCGGGTGCAGACCATAGGCCGGGTGAATGCCAGGGTAGCGACGGGCCACATCACGGACCTTTTCCCATTGATAACGGTCAATGGCCGGCACAACCTGGGTCCCCACGCCAGCGTCGCGGGCCCGCGCCCAGCAGGCGTCCCGGTCGGGATCGAAGGCCGCCACGTCGAAGTGGCAGTGACTATCTATACTGAGAGAAGGCATGACTCAAGAATAACCCCAAACCCCGGGGCGTTGAAAAAATCATCGGGGGACGACAGGTTATGAGTGTATCGATTGAGGCCCCATCACGGGCCAGGGGAAATGTCATGGCAGGTTGGTTAACGGGCGAGGTGGTTGAACTCAAACGCTGGACACAGCGACTGTACTCGCTGCGGGTGGAAGCGCCCGTGGATGAGTTCAAGGCGGGGCAGTTCAATCGGTTGGGAGTCACCATCGAGGGTGAACGTGTTGCCCGGCCCTATTCCTACGTGAATGCACCCAAAGAACGGCCGCTGGACTTCTATTTCATTACCGTGCCGGAAGGGGCCTTGACCCATCGTCTGCAAGAGTTGGGCCCCGGAGATACGGTGGAACTGATGTCTCGCGCCAACGGCTTCTTTGTCATGGATGAGGTTCCCGACGCCGATGTCCTGTGGATGTTCGCCACCGGCACGGCGCTTGGGCCCTACCTGTCCATGCTCAAGACGGAGACGCCCTGGCAACGTTTTGACAAGGTGGTGCTGGTGCACGCCGTGCGCACCGCGGAGGAGCTGACCTACCAGAAGACCATTCAGGACTTTCGCGATCGGGGCAGCCAGTTCCAGTTCGTGCCCTTTGTCAGTCGTGAGGAAGTCCGGGGGACCCTGCCGGGGCGAGTGCCGGCGGCCATCGAAAACGGTCTGCTGGAGCGGCATACGGGGTTGCCGCTGACGCCTGATGTGTCCCAGGTGATGATCTGTGGCAATCCGGATATGGTCACCGACACCAGCGCCGTGCTCAAGGCGCGAGGCATGACACGCAATCGGCGCCGTGAGCCGGGCCATATCACCACCGAGAACTACTGGTGATGTGGGGTGGAGACAAAGTCATGACCCCGCATCCCGCTGCCTGGCACATTGCCGGCATAGGCCTCGCCCCTCCACAATGGGCTGATCCAGTGCAAAGCCCTGGGCCGAGGCCTTTTGGCGCAAGGCCTCGGTGACCCCGGCATCGGCCAATTCCGTCACCACGCCGCATTGCCGACAGATGAGCAGCAGCGTGTCGTGGGCCTGCTCGGGCTGGATGCAGCCCACATAACCGTTAAGACTCTCGATGCGATGCACCAGGCCCTGGGCCAGCAGAAACTCCAGCGCCCGGTACACGGTGGGCGGCTTGACGGTGTGGTCATCCGAGCTGAGCTGATGAATCAGTTCATAGGCCTTCACCGCCTCATGGCTTTGCCAGACCTGTTCCAGCACCCGTTTTCTCAAGGGCGTGAGGCGCACGCCCCGTTCCCGGCACAGGCGCTCGGCGCTGTCCATGGCGCCACGGATGCAGGCGGCATGGTCATGATGGGGTTCGGCATGAGGTGAGTTTTGTGCCATCAGGGCGCTCGTGTGACTGCCATGGCCCCTCATCATACTCAGGTGGAAGGTCAGACCGCCATCTGTCGGCCGGTCGCTCATGAGTGGACGCGCTCCGGGGCTTGGGATAAGGTTGAAAACAGATCAATCGCAGGCCGGTCATGAGGTGCGAGCCGGGAAGATCACACCATACAGGCAGGTAGTAACCAAAGGGCCGGCCCATGGGGTAGTCAGGGACAGGATGAAAGGGAATGGCTTCGTGTTCAGGGGACTGAAGGCCGTGGCTCGCATGTGTCTGTTGTCATGGATCCTGCTGATCGTGCCATCGGCCAACGCCGACCCCCCTCCGATGGTCATCGCCCATGAATCTCTCCAGGACGATGTCATCACCCTGCCCATGCTCCGGGCCATCTTCAGCATGCGCCTGCACAGCCTGCAAGGAGAGCGCCTCACCGTGTTCGTACTGGACACTCGCCACCCGGACCACGAGGCCTTCAGCAAGGAAGTGCTCGGCGTCTTTCCCTACCAGTTGCAGAATGCCTGGAACCGGGTGATCTACTCGGGAACGGGTCGAGGCCCGGTCATTGTGGAGTCCCCGCAGGAGATGCTGCGTCGGGTGGGGCAGACCCCCGGGGGGATTGGTTACGTGGGCGCCCCGGTGGATCATCCGGACGTTCGAGTGATCAGCATGGAGGCTGGGCGATGAAACGCCGGGGCCAGGGCGTCTGTCTCTCTCTGGCAGTACTTGGGAGCCTGTGGGGGGCGCCTGTACAAGCCGGCGGGCCGCTGGAACTGCATGGATTTGCCAGCCAGGGCTATCTTTACTCCAATGGCAACGACTATTACGGGCCGAGCCGCGATGGCAGCTTCGAGTTGACGGAACTGGGGATCAATGCCCGGTATGCCGTCACCCCGTCCCTGTCGCTGGCTGCCCAGGTGGTGAGCCGGCGTGCCGGTGAGTTGTATGACGGTGATCCTCGCCTGGATTACGGTTTTGTGGATTACCGCTTTCTGGACGGTCCGTTGATTGGCGGTGTCCGCCTCGGTCGCGCCAAGATTCCTATCGGCTTCTACAATGAGACCCGGGACGTGGCCACCACGCGGCCGGGGATTCTCCTGCCTCAGACCGTCTATGTGGAGGGGCTGGGTGTACGGGATTTCTACATCGGTGCGGATGGATTGCATACCTATTGGCAGTGGTTCACGGATCGAGGCCTGTTCCAGTTCGATCTGGGAGTGGCCGTGCCCGCGACCCTGCAGGAGGAGACCCAGGCCGCCTTCCTGCGCACCCAGGATGCCCCGGGAGACCTGAAACTGACCAGCGGGCAGAATGCCCGGTTGCTTTATGAAAGGGATGGGGGCGCCCTGCGCCTGGGGGCCACCTATTCCCGGGTGCGTACCGAGTATCGCCCTGGTGACCTGACCAGCCCTCCCCTGGCGGCCGGTGAGACCTCGGTGGATGCTCTGGTGCTGAGCGCCGAATGGAACCGCGAGCGATTGAGCCTGACCACCGAGGGGGTCATTCGGCGTCTTCACCCCAAGGGTTACGGACCGCTCACCGGAGATGCTTACACCGAGGCCGGTTACTATCTTCAGGGTACCTATCGTTTCAACCATCAATGGGAGGGGGTTGTGCGTCACGAACAGCACTGGAACGATACCCGTGACCGCAGCGGCACGCGCCAGTCCCGCGAGTTCGAACCGTTACCGGGGGTGGCGCGGGCGCCGCATCGCTTTTATCAGCATCAATGGACCGTGGGCGCGGGCTGGCGGCCGACCCCCCAATGGTTGCTGCGGGCCGAGTGGCACCACATTGAGGGTACAGCCCTCACGCCCCTGGCAGACAATCCGCAATTCGATCAGGGGGGCGGGCAGGCGCGTTGGGATCTGTTTGCCCTTCAGGCCTCGTACACCTTTTGATCATGCATCAGGACGCCGTCTCCCAGGGATTTGTCAGCCTCAAGTGGAAGTTTCTGGCCAACCTGGGCGTGCTCCTGCTCCTCTTGCTGGCCACCTTTGCCCTGTTCAGTCATCACAACCTGCAACAGCAGTACGAAGACCAGCGCGCCCTGGAGCAGACCCGGGCCCTGGAGCAACTGCAGGGGCTGACTCAGCAGTCCCACGCGGAGTTGCTCAATCTGGCCCATCTGGTCCCCGCCCTCTCAGGGGTGCGCGAGGCCTTGCAGGCCGGCAACACCGACCGATTGGCCATGGCCTTCAGTCCGCTTTGGGCCTCGCTGCAGATGGACACGGACCTGGCCCTGGCGGTGTTTCTGAATGCCCGGGGGGAGGTCATGCTGCAGTCCAGCGTGGGGGTGCCGCCCTGTGAGGACTGCCCCAGGATGCAGCGGGTGATTGACGATGTGCTGTTGACTGAAGAGCCCCAGGTGTTCACCCACTGCCAGGATCTGTGCCTGACCAAGGCGGTGGCGCCGATTCTGGGAGAGGAGGGCACCATCGGGGCGATCGTGCTCGGCCGCACGCTGGGTGATCTGGTGCTTGCGTTCCAGGGCATCTCGCAGCTGGATATCGCCTTGATCCAGGATCCCATGGGCAAGGCGTTGCCGGACGGAACCCTGGATCTGCGACCCCAGCGCGAGGGTGGGCAATTGGTGGCCCTGACCCGACGGGACGAGGTGCTGCCGCTGCTGGAGGGTAAGACGACCGGGCAGATACAAAGCACCCTGGCGGTACGGGGGCGCCGTGAGGCCGTGCTGGGGGATCGCTATTTCGAGATGATGCCCTTTGACCTGCCAGGTACCCACGCGGACGATCACGTACTGGCGGCGGTCATCTCGGACGTGACCGAGGCCCGGCGTCAGATCAGCACGGCCCGCTGGCAGAACCTCTTCATTGGTCTGGCTGGGCTCATGGTCTTCATGCTGGCGGTGGTGGCGCTGACCCGCAAACCCTTGCGGCGCCTGAGGCGCGTGGCCCAGTTGCTTCCCCTGTTGGCCGAGCACCGATTCGACGCGGCGAGGGAACAGATCGACCTCTCGCAAGGCCTGCGTCTGCCTGATGAGTTGACCCTGCTGGAGCGCATCACCCTGGGTCTGGCGGATCGCCTGGAATCCCTGGAGTGGGATGTGCAGCGCAAAAACCGCTCACTGTCTGCCCGGATGCAGGAATTGTCGGTGGAGCGAGAGCGTTACGAACTGGCCGCTGCCGGGGCCAACGATGGGCTGTGGGACTGGAACCTGGAGACCGATCGCATCTATTTATCGCCCCGCTTGAAGGCCATGCTGGGCTGTCGGGACATGGACCTGGGGGAGGCACCGGAGGCGTTGCTGGTGCGTGTGCACCCGGATGATGTGGGTTGCCTGCGACGGGATCTGAAGGCCCACCTGGAGGGCCGCAGCGACTGGCTGGAAAGTGATCAACGTGTCCTGCATGAGCAGGAGGGGTATCGGTGGATGCGTTTTCGCGGCCTGGCAGTGCGTGATGATCAGGGCGTGGCTCATCGCATGGCCGGATCCATGACAGACATCACCGAGCAGCGACGTATCCAGGAGCGGCTCAAGCACGATGCCTTGCATGATGCCCTCACCGGCCTGCCCAACCGCACCCTCTTTCTGGATCGGCTCACTCAGGCCATCTACCGATCCCGTCGCGCCCACTTCCAGTTCGCTGTCCTGTTCCTGGATCTTGATGATTTCAAAACCATCAACGACTCCCTGGGGCATGCCATGGGGGATCGGGTGCTGGTGCAGGCGGGCGACCGTCTGCGCGGATTGCTGCGGCCGGGAGACACCGTGGCACGTCTGGGGGGCGATGAATTCACGGTGCTGTTGGAGGATCTGCCCGACGAAGACGAAATTCATAAGGTGGTACAGCGCATCCGCGATGTCATGGCCCAGCCGATGCAGGCGGGCGAGGAGACGCTGTTCATCAGCTTCAGCATCGGTATCGCCCAGAGCACCGATGAGGATCTGCGGGCGGATGAGTTGCTGCGCAATGCCGATACCGCCATGTACCAGGCCAAATCCCGGGCCCGCGGAGACAGCGCCTTCTTCAACATTTCCATGCACACGCAAGCGGTGGAGCGGCTCAACCTCGAGAACGCCATGCGGCGTGCCCTCAAGGAGCAGGAATTTCAGCTCCATTACCAGCCGCTGGTCTCTCTGGATACGGGTCGCCTGGCCGGCTTCGAGGCCCTGGCCCGCTGGCGGCGGACGGATGGCAGTTCAATTCCGCCGGATGTCTTCATCCCGGTGGCTGAGCACTGTGGTCTGATCTTGCCCCTGGGGCGTTGGGTCATCCGCGAGGCCGTGGCCCAGGCGGCTTGCTGGCATCGGGAACGCACTGCCATTGGCGCTTCCTGCCTGCCCGTGAACCTGAACGTCTCGGGCAAGCAGTTGCGGGACCCGGAGCTGGTCCCCACCCTGGCCGCCGCCCTGGAGGAACATCAGGTGCCGGGGGCCTGCATCAAGGTGGAGCTCACCGAGTCCGCCCTGATTGAAAACGCGGCCCAGGCCCATCACGTCATGAATGGCCTGAAGGACATCGGTGTCTCCCTGTGTATTGATGATTTTGGAACCGGTTACTCCTCCCTGAGCCAGTTGCGGGACTTCCCCTTCGATGTGGTCAAGATTGACCGTTCATTCGTGCGTCGTCTGGGTATGGATGCCGGGCACGCGGCCATCGTCCGGGCGGTGATCTCCATCGCCGGTGCCCTGGACAAGACCGTGGTGGCCGAGGGGATCGAGACCGTCGGTCAGGCGGCGCATCTGCGTGAATTGGGATGCCAGGTGGGGCAGGGCTATTTGTTTGCTCCGGCCCTGGAAAGAGGGGCAGCCCACGCGCTGGTGCAATCTGACCCGGTGTTCCCCTTGTCCTGATCAGGTTTGTATGAGGTCTGTGGGAGGGCATGGCGCCCGTGCCGGGGATCTGGGATGATGACCTCGAGCCCGTGGCGGAGGATCCTGCTTGACTATCCTGAATCTGGACTCGGCGCAAACGCGGCTGAGTGAACTCAAAGAGGAGCATCGTGCCCTGGACGAGGCGATTGATCGCCTGTCCGAAGGGCCGTTCGTGGATCAGATCCGTCTTACCCGACTGAAGAAACGCAAGCTCACCCTGAAGGATTCCATCGCCCGACTGGAGAGCCAACTGATCCCCGATCTGAATGCCTGATGGGCGGACCTTCAGGTCCGCCCCGGGCTGTGTCAGCCCCAGGTATCCGCCGTGATGCTGTCGTACCATCCCTGAGCATAACGGGCCTCCTGGCGGCGGAAGGCATGGCTGGCCTCCGACGGGCTTACGCCCCCCGAACCGGGCACGCCGGCGATACCGCCATCCTGGAAGCGATAGACCGCAGCCACCGTGATGCCGTAGTCCGGTCCCACCAGGCTGTAGCAGGTGTTCACTGTGGACAGGGGGAGCATCTCCTGATCATTCATGGACCGCACGATGGCCGCCGCCACCGCCTTGCCCTGGGTGTTGGCCGAGTGGCCCGACTTGGGCATGGCACCGGCGATGCAGGCATCGCCGATCACGAAGATGTCCTTGTTCTTCTCGGACTGGAAGCTGAGTTGGTCCACAGGGCACCAGCCGGTATCGTTCGCCAGACCGGTCTCCTGGGCAATAGCCCCCGCCTGTTGCGGTGGCACGACGTTGAGCACGTCGGCCCGGAAGCGAGTGAGTCCGCCGTCTGAATACACGGTGCGGGTGGCCGGATCCACCTGCTCCACCTGGCCCCCCTGTGAACTGGGCACCCACTCGATCATGTCTCCATAGAGCTGCTCCCAGCCGGCCATGAACAGCCCCTGCTTGGAGAAGCTCTCCTTGTTATCCAGAATGATGACCTTGGAGCGGGGTTTATGCTGCTTGAAGTAGTGGGCCACCATGCTGGCACGCTCATAGGGCCCGGGCGGGCAGCGGAAGGGGTTGCCCGGGGCCACCAGGACGAACACACCGCCATCATCCATGGCGCGCAACTGATCCCTGAGGATGCGGGTTTGCTCGCCTGCCTTCCAGGCATGAGGAATGTCTCGTGAAACGGCTTCGCTGTAGCCTTCCACCGCATTGAAGCGGAAATCAATCCCCGGGGATAACACCAGTTTGTCGTAGGATAGGGTGTCTCCACCAGCCAGACGCACCTGTCGGGCATCGGGATCGATGGTGGCGACCGTGTCCTTCACGACATTCACGTCGTGTTGATCCTTCAGCGCCCCGTAGGTCTGTTCGATGCTGTCCATTCCGGCCAGGCCGCCCAACACCCAATTCGAGCCAAAGCAGGTATGGTAGGTGGCCTTGGGTTCCACCAGGGTGACCTGCATGTTGGGGTCGAAGCGTTTCAGGTACTTGGCGGTGGTGGCGCCTCCGGGACCGCCCCCCACGACCACCACATTCGGGCCGCGAGGGCGCCGCCCGGGCAGGGTGCCGCAAGCGGCCAGGGCAGTGGCGGCCCCCCCAGCCCCCAGTGCACGGATGAAGTTTCTGCGGGAAAATCTGTGTTCCATGGTGTAACCCCCCTGCTTTATTGTCGGCTCAGGTATTCGGCGATGAGTTCGATCTCCTCATCGGAGTAGCCGGTGGCGTGACGGTCCATGACGGTGGCCGGGCGCCGCCCCTCACGGAAGGCCTTCATCTGACCGACCAGGATCTCGGGGGGATACCCGTAGATGCTGGGGATGGAGCCGGCGCTGTGTCCGTCCGTGCCGTGGCAGGCAAAGCAGGTGTTGGCCATCAGCTCGCCCCGGGTGACTTCCGCCTGGGCCACCGCAACGGCTCCGATGGCAGCCAGGGCCAGGGTGGCGACGGTAATGTGTTTGCGTATCATGATGGGCCAGTTCCTCCGGGTGGTCGTTGTTCTCGTCTGAAACATGGATTCTCGGTTTGATGTTTGCCTAATTCATTATCAGCATATCTTTAGAACCGCACGGGGGTCCAATCGCGATTTGCTTGCGATGGGTCAATATATAGCCAGGTGTGGCGATTGATCTAATATGGATAAATCAGGTTATAAGAACCTTTTGTCATGAATGCCCTGTCCGCCCTGTGGCCGGACCGTGCCAGTCCTTGGGAGTTTTGAAGAGATGGAATCGGATCGGCGTCAGCATCCCCGTCTGCCGGTGGAGGTGGCAGTGGAATTATTTCGTGAGGGTCAGCCCGCCCGCCGGGTTCAAACCCGTGATCTGAGCGGCAATGGCGTGCTGCTGCTGATTGCGGGAGAAGACGCTCCGGCGGTCGGAGAGCGCATCCAGGTGCGCGTCGAGGGCACCCTGGGGGATGGAGAGGCACCGCCCGTGGTTCATGGGCGTGTGGTACGGGTCAGCGATCGGGAAGTGGCCGTGGAGTTCCTTGCGGAATGACTCTCATGGGAGGTCGCGTATTTCCGGCTGACGGAGAGCCGGCTGCAAAAGCGAACGTGTATAGTCCTGGGATGCCCGAACGACTCGACACCAAGGCAGGCCGTATCCGACGCCTGCAGGATCTGCCTCCACTGCCCCAGGTGGCCGACTCGTTGCTTCGCGAACTGGCTGCCGGTGACACGCCCATCCGGCAACTGGCCGACCTGATCAGTACCGAGCCGGCCTTGACTGCCCGTGTGGTCGGTGTGGCCAATACCGCCTATTTCGGGGGGGCGCGGCAGGTGTTCTCGGTGGAGGCCGCGATCTCCCGCCTCGGGCTGAACATGGTCCGGGGGCTGGCCCTGGGGTTATTGATCAACGGCCATCTCTCCCCCCACCGTTGCCGCTCCCTGGACCTGGACCGCTACTGGTTTGTCTCCATGGTGGGGGCCCGCCTGGCGCGGGAGCTTGCCCGGCACGTGGAGTCCGGGGGGCTGAACGCCGAGCAGGCCTATCTGGCCGCGCTATTACGCCAATTGGGCGTGATCGTGCTGTGCGACCTGGAACCTGAAGGTATGGAACAGGTGCTGGCCGGGGGGCGCCAGGCTGATGCCCGCGTGATGGGGGTCCGCACCCAGCAGCACCTTGGGCTGGATCACCACATGGCGGGTCTGATCCTGGCCGAGCGCTGGCACCTGCCCACCGAGGCGGCGATGGCCATGCGCCATTATGCCGAACCGGATTATCACGGAGATCACGCACGACTGGTGGGCCTGGTCGGGGTCTGCGATGTGCTGGCCGAAGCCCTGTTCGACCAGGTTGAGATCTGCCCCGCCGGGGCGGCTCTGGGCCGGCTGGATCTGCCCGTGGCTGCCATCGATAAGGCTGTCGAGGCATGTCGTGAGCAGCGGGAGGCGATGCTCGCGGCCAGTCGACAGATGTCTGCCTCTTGAGGATACCGTGGATCTAACACCCTTTGCCGAAGCCTACAGAGAGACCAACCGGCGGATAGTCCAGTTGCTGGACTTTCTCTCGGCCCTGCAGGGTTTATCCGAGGTCAGCCACATTGTGACCGATCGCCGGGGAATGCTGGATCAGGCCCTCAAGGGGCTGCTGGAAAACCAGAATATGTCACGTTGCTCGGTCTTCTTGTGCGAGCGTGATGAACTGGTGAATGCCGCCGGCCTGAGCTGGGCCGACTTGATCGGCCTGCCTGGTCAAGTCGCGCGCCGCGCCTTCCCTGTGGGCAATGGCGTGATGGGTCGCGCGGTGGCCACCGGGATGGTTCAGTACGCCTCCGATTGCCGTCATGACCCCGATTTCCTGTCGTTGCCCGCCGAGGCCAGTCCGGAGATCTCGAGCCTCATCTCGGTGCCGATCCGCAGTGGCGATGGCGTGTTGGGCGTGCTCAATGTCTCTCACACCGAAAGCGAAGCCTTCGGCCCGGATGAAGAGAGGTTGCTTACCCTCTATGCCCATTTTCTTGGGCAGATGCTGCTCAACTGGCAGCACGTCCACCGTCTGGAAGAGCAGGTAGGGCAACGGACTCGCGAACTGGAGGAGGCCCTGGAGGAGGCTCGTGAGCTGCAGCAACGGTTCCAGACCCTGGCAGTGCTCGATGATCTCACGGGCCTGCACAACCGGCGATTCTTCTTCGCCGAGGCCCGGGCGATTGTCGCTCGCGCCCTGCGTCAGGGTGTGGGCATTGCAGTGATCCTGCTGGACCTGGATCACTTCAAGCAGTTCAATGACCAGTTTGGTCATGCCGCCGGTGATCGGGTGCTCCGCGATGTGGCCATGGCCATGGGGCAACTGGTGCGGGAGGGCGATGTGCTCTCCCGTTTCGGTGGCGAGGAGTTCGTGTTGCTGCTACCCGGCACGGATCTGGACGGGGCCATCGGTCTGGGTAAACGCATCCGTCAGGCCCTTGCTGGCCTGGAATGGATGTTTGATGGCTCCGAGCCGCAGCGGATTACGGCCAGTATCGGCATCTGCGCCCTGGTGCTGGAGGGGCCGAGGCAAGAC